>NZ_JBFUEY010000017.1:0-146807 GCF_056403715.1 Mesorhizobium sp. P2_F5
CAAGCTGGCAGGAGCACAAAGATCGATGACACCGGCCTGATCATTGTGACACAACCGCGGCTCGATCGGACGCACTCTGTCATCCACGCCAGAATCCCTGCCGACCCAGATCGCCTCGGCGGGTCCCATTACAGAGTCAGGCTCCTAGGATGTGGATCAGCCACAGCAGGACCGATGCGCCGAGCACCGCCTGCCAGGTGTTTCCATCGCCGAAGGCTGGAAAGAAATAGGACAGGGCGCTGAACACGATCACCGCGTAGGAAACGTTGCCGACCCAGGCGCTGATCCAGTAGCCCCAGGCGCTGTTGAAGCCGATGAACGGACCGAAGCCTGCCTTGGCATAGGCATAGGGACCCGCGTCGAGTTCGGGCTTGCGGGTCGCAAGCGATTGATAGACGAAAACCAGCGCCAGCATGCCGACCGCGGTGATGGCCCAACCAATCAGGATTGCGAGGGGACCGGCACCTGCCGCCATGTTCTGCGGCAGGCTGAACACGCCGGAGCCGACCATGGAACCGATCACCAGTGCTGTCAGGGAACCCAGTCGAAGCTTCGATGGCGCCGCGGTCGCGACTTTCGCAACAGGGATGTTGAAATCAGCCGTAGTCATGATGCTCTCCCCAATTTGAAGGCTCTGATGGGAGGCCCCAGACAAGAAATCGGCACTAGCTGCCTTGATACGGGTCAAATCCGTTTGCGAGCGGCAAATGGCAAGTTTGGGGTTCCTGGGCGCCCGGAAAAAGCGCTCGCTCGTCGAGCTTGCACATGTGTCCGATCCACTCGCATGGCTGGCTCTCGCCGCCGCCGAACGAATGACGGTCGACTTGCGCCCCGGAGATCGTCGAGGGCACGAATTGCTTGGTGCGTTGAACAGATCGTCAGGCTATATCCGTGGGCTCGGCTTTGCGTTTTCGCCCCGTAATCATGGCCCGGACAAGGTTTTCACGATGTCGAAAGCTTGCCAGCGCGACGCCGCCTATATGGAAAAGAACCAACAGGAGCAGGCCGTGCGCGGCGAGGCTGTGTGCGGTCTCGACCCACGACACGCCGAAATAGGCGTCGGTCGTCATCAGCCAGCCCGTCAATGCAGTTGAAGCCATCCCGGCGATCAACACGACCACCATCGCGCCGCCAGCCGGATTGTGGCCGATGTAGCGGGCCTCGCGACCGCTCAGTATTGCCGAGAGATAGCGCCGCACCGTCGCCGGATCGCGCACGAATTGAGAGAACCGGGCATAGGGCGTGCCTAGAACGCCCCACAAGAGTCGCATAGCGACCAGTGCCGCGGCGACGTAGCCGGCCAAATGGTGAATGTCCTCCGAGGAATGGGAGGTGAGCCAGGCTGTGACGAAGCTGAGCACCAGCGCCCAGTGGAAACTCCGCACGACCCGGTCCCAGACGCGCACCATCTCTGGAGATGGCTGCGCGTCCGTGGCTATCGAAACGTTCGGATCAATTTTCACCGGCTTCGGCATTGTCGAGCTTTTCAAGGGTCTCGGCATTGTAGGCCAGGTTCACCTTCTTGCCGGCCTTGTCGACCGCATAGACTTCGTAGCAACCCTTCTCGACCTTGATCTGGCGGACGGTGAGGCCTTCGCCGGTCAACTGCGCCTCCAGCGTTGCCTTGGGCTTGAACTGTGATTTCGGGGCGGTGCTGCAGCTGCCGCCAGCGGCGAGCGCCGGTCCTGCAACCATGCCGACGAGAGCGGCGAGAACGAATGTGCGATACATGATGGCTCCATTTGGGAGGTTGGGCGCGAATGTTGGGCCTGCGGTTGAGATTTCGATCGGTCGTGCCAGACAGTGATTTCGCCGTCATTGGTGCGACATAGCCAATTGAACCTGACAACTGGCTGACAGATCATCGGCCCCGTTGATGGGCTTGCGCCGATCAGTTTGATTTGGCGCAAGGACGGTGGATGACCTCGCGAGCAGGATGACGGTCGGGACGTAGAGCGCTTCTGCTGCCGTTCTGAAGGAGATCGCCATGAAGACCATATCGAGGAGAGCAGCACTCGGGCTTGCTGCCGCAATGCTCATGGCTGGCAGTGCCGGCGTCGTCCAGGCTGCTTCGCTTGTCCAGATTTCTCTGTGGGACAAGGGCGCGAATATGGAGATGCCGATGGGGCTCGCCTATGCGGCGCCCGGACTCGATCTCGCCAAGGCGACCATGGGCATCAAGGCTTCGCCCGGTGCAGTCAAGGCCGGGGAGGTCACATTCAATGTGAAAAATGACTCCAAGGACACTGTCCACGAAATGATCGTGATGTACCTTGCGGAACCCGGCAAGCCGCTTCCTTACCTTGAGGCCGAGAACCGGGTCGACGAAGACAAGGCCGGCGACAAGGGCGAGGTGTCGGAACTCGATTCCGGCAAATCAGGCTCCCTGACCGTCGAGCTGAAGGCTGGAGAATATCTGCTTATCTGCAACGTGCCAGGTCACTATGGGGCGGGCATGTGGGCTGAATTCACCGTCGATCCATGAACCAGGGAGCGCCCTGGCCGGAAACCTTCGACTGTCGCCGTTTCGATGCTTGCAGGGGTAGCTAGTCTTGTTGGCGGCGCATCGCATGAAGCGTCTGCTAACTCGGATCGCTGCGCTATAGCGCTCGTTCGCCGAGCTTGCGCATCTGGCTGATCCACTTCGTGCGGGTCACATCGCTGGCGCCTGCGACCATGCCAAACAAGGTCTCGCGCACCGGACTGATGCCGACAAAATGCAGGATGCTTCGCTTCATGCCGGCGATGCCGTGTCCGAGGAACCATAGCCGGTAGACAAGGGAAGGCATGCCCATCGTCACCACGACCCGCGCGGAGTGGCCGCGAAGCAGCGTCTTGGTGAAGCCGCCGCCCTTGTCCGGGTAGGCGAAGGCCGTCCCTGGCCGCATCACTTGTTCCAGGAATGCCTTGAGCAGAGCCGGCATGGTTCCGAGCCACAGCGGAAAGACGAAGACGATGTGCTCCGCCCACACGATCGCCTCGGCGGCATCCTTCAGCTCGTCGGGAACGGCACCGTGTTCGAACTCGTGCGTCGTCCGCAGCATCGGAAAATCAAGTGCTGCCAGATCGACCCGTCGGACGGCGTGCCCCGCCTTTTCCGCGCCCTCGCCATAGGCGTTGGCAAGACCGCGGCAGAGCCGGTCCGGAGACGGGTCGGGATGGCCGACCACAATGAGGATACGTCGTGACATGGTCTATTCCCAGCGAGCGGGGCGCTGCCGCGTCAGGGCCGCTCGACCCTTGCCACCTGGTAGGTGTGCATGGCGCCGTTGCGCGCGATCGACACGTACTCACCGGTCACAAACCGTTCGTCGCCGAGATGGAAGCCGATCTCGTCGTCGCGATCACCGTCGGCATAGTCGAAATACCATTGTCCGCCGGGCTTACGTCTCAGCCGGCCGATCAGATCCTCCTCGCCGGTGCGAAAGCGACGAACACGGCAAGAGGCCCTGTGCGACTTCCATTCGTCGGCATCGATCCGGCCTTCGCCGGTCAATGGAGCCAGCACGTCATAGCCTTCTTCACGGTCGCCTTCCGGGTGGCCTTTTTCACGCGCGAGCAGCAGCCGGACATTGCGGAATTTCGGGGTGAGGTCCTTCAAACTGGTCATGGCGAACTCCTTTTACGGAGTTTCATAGAGCGGTGGCGGGACCTGGCCCTTGATCCGTATCAAAGAAGGCTCGAGAACAACACTTCTATCCAGGACCGAGCAACAGTAGGGCGCAGATGCCCATGGCTGCGGCGATCAGAGTTGCGAATGCGAGTGGCAACCAGAACCTGACCGGACCGGCAAATACTGCGAGCGACAGGCGACCGATCGCGTTTGCTGCCAGCGCCGTCAGCACGGCCTGGCCCACGGTCTCGACGGACACGGAATGCTTGACTAGGCGCAGCGCGCCAAGCACTGAGACATCGACATCGAATGCGCCAGCCAGCGCCGAACTCGCCAGCAGACCGCGCCCGCCGAATTGAGCGGCCAGGCCGGCACTCGCAGTCGCAACAACCGCAAACAGCAAGGCGAAGAGCAGCAACGGGCCCAGGTCGAAGGGATTGCGCGCAATAGAGCTTCCTTCGCCGTTCCCACTGTCGCGGGTCAGCAGCAACGCGCCGCAAACGCCGAAAGCGAGCACCGCGGCAATCGAAGGAATGGCGACCGAGGTAAACACGCTTGGCTCGATGATCAGAACCACGGTGTTGACGCGCAGCACCGAAACCATTGCAGCCAAGGATGCCGCCCCGGCGAGCGCCAGCCGGTTGTCCGCAGAGGTGGTGGCGTTGCGGGCAAGCGCCAAAGTTACGGCGGTGGAAGAGACGAGCGCACCGGCGAGCGAACTGACCAGCAGACCTCGGGTATTTCCAAGGATGCGAACAGCCACATAGCCGGCGAAGGAAATCGAGGCCATCAGCACCGTCAGGAACCAGACCTCCCATGGATTGAAACCGCCCCACGGGTCCATTGTCCGGTTTGGCAGGAGGGGCAAGACGATTGCCGTCATCACCGCCAGGATCAGCGCCGAACGGAGCTCGACCCATGTCAGTCGCTTCAGGAGGCCGTGCAGGATCTCGCGACTGGCCAGGACAGCCGCGAGCGCCGCCCCGCCGGCAGCAGCGGCTTGATAGTTGCCGGCGACGGAAAGCGCGCCAAGGGCGAAAACGCAAAGGCCTGCGATCACGCTCGTGACGCTGAAATCCTCGTCATGGGCAGCCTCGCGTGCCTTGTACCACGCGAAGACTCCCGCAAAGGCGATGAATCCGCCAACCAGCACGGACATCGCGCCGAGCGCGTTGGCGAGTGCGGCGAGCACGCCGCCAAGGAGGCCGGATATGCCGAATGTCCGAATGCCGGCCGTGCGGCTGCGATCGGGCGCATCCCGCTCCTGCCAGCCACGCTCCAAGCCGACCAGCAGACCTATTGCCAGGGCCAGTCCGAGGCGGGCGATCAGCGGATCCACTGGCGCCGGACCTTAGGCGGCGACAGTCGGCAGGCGGTCACGAACCCACCTGACGATCTGGCCCGCCGTCATTGCGCCGGATGTGCGCGAAATTTCGCGCCCGCCATGAAAGAGGATCATGGTCGGGATGCCGCGAATGCCGAGCCTGGCCGCCACGGCCTGCTCAGTGTCGGAATTGAGCTTGATCAAGCGAACATGCGGCTCCAGTTCATTTGCTGCAGCTTCATAGGCCGGCGCCATCATCTTGCAGGGGCCGCACCAGGGTGCCCAGATGTCGACGACGACCGGGAGGCTGCTGCGCGCGATCTGATGATCGAAACGCGCAGCGTCGACGTCTTCCGGGTGTCCCGAAAACAACCTGGTCCCGCACTTTCCGCATTTTGCCTGCACGGAGTCGCGGAACGGCGGAAGGCGGTTGACCCCACCACATTTGCTGCAAACCACAAGACTCTGCTGTGCCACGGTCATTCACCATTATTGCTCTCGATCACTATGCGCGCCACAGATGTCCATCGCCAAGGGTGCGCAACGCGTTCAGGATCACCGCCACGTCAATTCCTTCCTGAAGCAGTGCGCCGGCAACCGGGGTGATCTGCCCCATGGCCGCCGCGATCATTGCCATTCCCGACAGCGCCAGCCCGGCGACAATGCTTTGCAGTGCGATCGCTCGCGTTCGCCGTGCAATCCGAACTGCTTCGGCGACCGGCTGCAGCCTGTCGGTCAGCACGATGACATCCGCCGCCTCGGAGGAGGCTGTCGCACCCCGTGCGCCCATGGCGACACCTACGGTTGCAGCGGCCAGGGCAGGGGCGTCGTTGATGCCGTCGCCGACCATCATCGTCGGTGCCAAGACTTTCTCGGATTGGACCGTTGCGACTTTTTCGGCAGGGGTCGCATCGGCGACAATGGCGTCGAGGTCGAGCCGGGCGGAGATGCGCTTGGCCGCTACGCCGTCGTCGCCTGTGAGCATAATCATGCGAGTGATGCCGCCTGAGCGCAGCTTGCCGAGTGCGTCATGCGCATCAACACGCAGGGCGTCCCCGAACGTGAGAACACCGGCCAGCTCTCGGCCCAGTGCCACAAAGACCCTGAGCACCGGCTCGTCCTGAAATCTATCTTCACCACTTATCGCCCAGCCGGGCAGCGGTCTGTTGGCGAGTACGAGAGCCCGTGAGCCAGCCGCGATCAACATGTCTTGGACCGAGCCTTCCAGGCCCGCGCCGCGATACTCACGGACATCATGCGGATGTGAAAGCACCAGCTGCCTGCCGCGCGCGGCCCGGGTGATCGAGTCGGCAAGCACATGATGCGAGGCCTGTTCCAGGGATGCCAGCAGTTGGAGCAGCTGGTCCGCGTCACGGCCGGGTGCTGTTTCGATTTCGATGAGCTCGGCGCCGCCGATGGTCAAGGTCCCCGTCTTGTCAAAGATTGCGGTTTGGACTTGTGCAAGAGCCTCCAGCGCCGTCGAGCCTTTCATCAGGATGCCGGCACGTGCGGCACGCGAGACGCCGCCGATGAAGGCAACAGGGGCGGCGAGGATGAGCGGGCAGGGCGTTGCCACGACCAGCACGGCAAGGGCTCTGATTGGGTCACCGGAAACATACCAGGCGGCGCCGGAAACCAGCAGAGTGGCAGGCAGAAGGAACAGGGCAAAGCGGTCGGCCATTCGAATGAACGGGGACTTGGCGGTCTGCGCCGCTGCAACCATGCGCACGATCGCCGCATAAGTGCTCTGGTCCGCGCGGGCAGAAGCCCGCATGCTGAAGGTCTCGCCCGCATTGATGGTGCCGCTGCGCAGCATGTCGCCCGCGCTGCGGCGCTCCGGCAGTGGTTCTCCGCTCACCGCGGACTCATCGAGAGAGGCCGAGGCATCAAGCAGGGTGCCATCGACGGGAAGCAGCTCGCCGGCCCGGACCAGAATTTCGTCGCCGACAGCAACATCTTCGATGGAGATCGTCTCTGTGCCCAGCGTCGAAGTTCGGTGGGCGACGCGCGGTGATCGGTCGGTCAATGCCTTGAGGTTTCGCTCAGCGCGGCCGCGAGCGAAATCCTCAAGCACCGTACCGCCGGCATACATGATCGCCACCACCACGGCCGCCAGGGGTTGTCCGAGCAGAAGCGCGGCGGACATCGATACCAAGGCAATCGCATCGACGCCGAAGCGGCCTATCCAGAAATCGCGCAGAATGGAAATCGCGAGAGCCGCCACCACGGGCAAGGTTGCCGCCGTCCAGATCGTGTCGGCTTCAAAGGGGCCGAGCCCGGTTCGCCAGGCTCCTAAACCAATGGCGAGGCCCAGGATGGCGATGACCAGCAATGCGCGTCGCAGAGCAGACTCGTTCATCCGATGTCCCTCAACCCCTGATGGCCACTCTTGGCGCTAGAGTTCGCGGACCATCTCCTCGAGCAGGCGCCGCACATCATTCGCGACCTGCGCAAGCTCGCGATTGCCGGTGGCGCCCATCGAAGCGACCGGATCCACCGCTGCGACCTCCACCTTTCCCGGTCCGACCTCCGTGATGATGACATTGCAGGGCAGCATGGTTCCGATCTTGTCTTCGGCCTGAAGCGCCCGCCATGCGAAATGCGGATTGCACGCGCCCAGGATCACATAGGGCCTGAATTCTGCGCCAAGCTTGGCCTTCAGGGTCTGCTGGACATCAATCGAGGTCAGAACGCCAAACCCCTTGCTTGCGAGCTTGTCGGTCACGTGGTCGATTGCCGCTGCAAACGGCATGGCGACGATCTTGCTGAAATAATAACTCATCCAACTCTCCAATCATTGACCGCAACAGCTCGTCGCCACTTTGCGAGTGACCTCGCGCAAGAGCTAATCGCGATGACCGGAGAACGCTTTGATCAAACGCAACGAACGGGCAAGATCGATTGGCGATGATTGCAAGGAATAGGAGACATTGGGGGTGACAATCCGAAATCTCGACCATGCGTTCGCCCCGAAGTCGGTTGCGGTCTTCGGCGCGTCGGTGCGGGACGGCTCGGTCGGCCGTGTCGTCTTCGACAACATCGTCAGCGGCGGCTTCGCGGGCGAGATCTGGCCGGTCAACCCGAAATATTCGCAGGTGGCCGGTCGACGCTGCTACGCGAAGGCGGCCGACCTGCCAGAGAGTCCCGACCTCGGTGTTATCGTGACGCCGCCGGACACGATTCCCGGCATCGTGCGCGAGCTCGCTGACAAGGGGACGCGGGCGGCGGTCGTCATCACCGCCGGGCTTACGCGGGAGAACGGCCTGCGTCAGGCCATGCTCGACGCCGCCAAGCCCACTCTTTTCCGCATCATCGGGCCGAACACGGTCGGTCTGATGATCCCACCTTTGAAACTCAATGCCGGATTTGCGCATATGGCCGCCAAGCCTGGCAACATCGCGCTGCTGTCGCAATCCGGCGCAATTGCCACGTCGCTGATCGACTGGGCGGCTGACAACAATGTCGGCTTCTCGCAGATCGTCTCCCTGGGCGACATGGCGGATGTCGACGTGGGAGATTGCATCGATATGCTGGCGGGCGACAGGCACACGCGCGCCATCGTGATGTATCTCGAAACAATTCCCAATCCGCGCAAGTTCATCTCGGCCGCCCGAGCGGCGGCGCGGGTCAAGCCCGTGATCGCGATCAAGTCGGGCCGGCACGAGCAATCCGCCAAGGCGGCCGCGACCCACACCGGCGCGCTGTCGGGGGCGGACCATGTCGTCGATGCGGCATTGCTGCGCGCAGGCATCCTGCGCGTCAAAGGCCTGACCGAGCTGTTTGATGCCGCTGAAACGATCGCCTGCTTCACTCCGCTCACCCGGGCCCGTGTCGGCATCGTCACCAATGGCGGCGGGGCAGGGGTATTGGCCATCGATCAGCTTATCGACTGCCAAGGGGAATTGGCCGCACTTTCGCCCGCCACTATCGAACGCCTGAACGCCGTATTGCCGCCGACATGGTCGCACGCCAATCCGGTCGACATCATCGGTGACGCCCCGCCAGATCGATACAAGGCCGCCGTCGAAGCCGTTGCGGCCGACCCCGAAACGGACGTCGTCCTGGTGATGAATTGTCCAACGGGGCTGGGTTCGCCGCTTGCCGCGGCAAGCGCGGTGGCGGAACTCACAAGGGAAGGGATGATCGCCGGCAAACCGCTCCTGACCTGCTGGCTCGGTGAGCACACGGCGCGCGCCGGGCGGCAAATCCTTCAGGATGCGGGCATTGCCAGTTTTGAAACGCCCGCTGACGCAGCAACGGCCGTCTCCTACCTCAGCGAGTGGTCGCGCGCCCAGCGGGCCTTGATGCGCACGCCGTCGAGCCGCAGCGAGGACGTCACAAGCGATCGGGAAGCCGCTGCCGCCGGAGCTGCGGCACGCGCAATCGAGGCGCGCGTGCGCAGCCACGCACCGCAAGCCGATGTTGAAGGCTATGCCGTTCAGCCGATGGTGGTGCGAAAACAGGCCCAGGAACTCATCCTCGGCATGAGCCAGGATCCGATCTTCGGACCGGCCATCCTGTTTGGAGCCGGTGGCGTTGCCGTCGAAGTAATGGATGATACAGCGATCGCATTGCCGCCGCTCGACGACGTTCTTGCCGGCGACCTGATCGGGCAAACGCGGATCGGCCGCCTGCTTGCCGGGTTCCGCGATCGCAAGCCGGCGAATCGGCAAGCGATCATTGCAGCACTCAACGGCCTGTCGCAGATGACCGTCGACTTTCCGTGCCTGGTTTCGATGGACATCAATCCGCTGCTGGCCGACGCCGAGGGCGTGATTGCGCTCGACGCTCGCATCGAGATCGAGCCGGGACGCGTGGAAGAGGCCGGGCCGAACCCCGCACTTGCCATCAGGCCTTATCCGTCGGGTTGGGACAAGGCGTTTTTGGGAGGCGACACGCATTATCACATCCGACCGATCAAGCCGGCCGACATCGCGCTCTATCCGGAATTCCTTGCCAGGATTTCACCAGACGATCTGCGCTTGCGATTCCTGTCGCCGCGAAAGAGTTTCTCCGACCAGATGCTGAAGCGGTTCACCCAGCTCGACTATGACCGCAACATGGCTTTCGTCGCTCTGGAGACAGCCACCGGCGCTTTGGCGGGCATCAGCCGACTTTCCTGCGATCCCGATCACCTTAGCGCCGAGTACGCTCTGCTGGTGCGTTCGGATCTGCAGGGTCACGGTCTGGGCTGGGAATTGCTCAGGCAGATCGTCGCCTATGCAAAGGCCGACGGGATCGGACGGATAGAAGGCATCGTGCTCAGCGAGAACACGACGATGCTGGCCATGTGCCGCGAATTCGGCTTCTCGATCGCCCATCTTCCGGACGAGCCCGGCCTTGTCGAGGCTAGGCTCCAACTGCACTAAGGGCGATCATCTGCCGTACCTTTCATGAGGCCGTGCGCAGGGTGTCGGACGCATCGCTGTCGGAAAACCTTCTCAGCTCTGTGACTAAGTCGGCAAGCTTCCGATCGGCATTGATCCTGCGCCAACTCGTTTGGGCGGCGTTTCGCTGCAATTGCCGCGAAAGGATATCTATGGTGGCGTCGGAAGGGCCGCCCTTGCGATCACTGACCCGTTGCCACAGAACAAGCGGGTCCGCTTCCAACCAGAACCCGGCGAAAGCCACACCCCTGACGCTTGCCGCCTTCTCGATACGGTCGCGATCGGCAGGCCTGTCAAACACGGCATCAGCGACAACCGAACCGCCCTCCGCAAGGATCAGGCCGGCCCGCCATGCCATTTCGCGATAAACTCGCTCCGAAACCTGCGGGCGATAAGCCTTGTCCGGCAGTCGCGTTTCGGCAGGCACACCGTGCATGGCCTTGCGGATGCGGTCGCTTTCCACAATGCGGGCGCCGGGCGGCGCACCGACATGGGCGGCGAGCGCCTCCGCAACGGTCGTCTTTCCGGAACCGCTGAGACCGCCGATGGCGACCAGCCGCGGCGATGTTTCCTGGAGCAAAGTCCGGGCAAGGGCGAAATAGGATCTGGCCTCGGCAATCAATTTCTCGGAATTGGCACTGCCTTCCTCGACCTGCGTTGCGATGACATGGGCGCGCACGGCGGCCCGCACCGCCATGAAGAAGGGCAGCAGGACGAACCCATCCTCATCGTCGGCCTCGTCGAGATAACGGTTCACCACAAGATTGGCGAGCTGCGGAAACCCGCGATGCCAAAGGTCCATCAACAGGAACGCAAGGTCGTACAGAACGTCGATGCTGGCGATCTGGTCGTTGAATTCGATGCAATCGAAGAGGCGGGGCTCGCCGTCGAAAAGGCAGATGTTGCGCAGATGCAGATCGCCGTGGCACTGGCGGACCTTGCCCGCGGCTTCCCGGCGGTCAAGCAATCCGGAATTCCGGGCGAGGGTTGTGCGGAAGGCCTTGGCAAAGGGCTCGATCTGCGCCTGTGTGAAAACATGGCTGGTGGCAAAACCGGCTTCGTTGATGTCGAGCACGCCAGCCAGATTGGATGAGCCGCTGCCATTGTGGATTGTCGGCGCGGCACGGTGGTAGCCCACGATCATGCGCGCGACCTTGGTCATCAGCGCCGGCGTCAATTCTCCCGCGGTTGCCATGCGATCGAGCAGCTTCGACTGGTCGAAGCAGACCATCTCGATCGCGGCGTCGACCATTTGCCCCGTGCCGTCAAAAACCAACTTGCCGTCGGCTTCCCGCGTGATGCGCCGCACCCCCAGATAAAGGCCGGGCGCGGTCTTCGAGTTGAGTTCCACCTCTTTCTCGCAGGCGGCGAGCCTAAGGGCAGGCGCCGAGAAATCGACATAGGGCAGCTTGACCGCCCGCTTCATCTTGTAGGCGCGTTCGCCAGTCAGAAAAATACGCGAGATATGGGTCTCGATCGCCTCGACCGCCCCGGTCGCGCCATATGAAGCGGGATCGAGCAGAAACGCGGCAGTGGCATGCTGGTCTTCAATGATCATGTCCGCCTCGTTCGTGTCTACCACTGATGCCTTCCGCCTTCGGGTGCTATTGCTGCAGCGTCTGGATATAACCGGCCAGTTCATGGATCCGTTCCTCCGTGACGATTTCGCCGGCGTTCGGGCCGTATCTCTTCACGTCGGCAGGCAGGAACTGGCTGCCCCATACTGGCATGTCGCGCTCGCCATGCGCCGGCACCATGGCGCGGCCGTCGATCACGGCATAGACGCGCCAGTAAGGGAATTCGCCGCCATTGCGCCTTGAGATGCGCGTCAGGTCGCTCGGACGCTTCAACAGTTCGTCGCCCAACGGTCCATCGCCCTTGCCGTCCGGGCCATGGCAGACGGCGCACGAGTTCATGTATTCGGACTTGCCGTCGCCGAGGTCCTGCGCACTGGCCGTATGGAAGGTCATGCCAGCGAGAGCCGCCGCGACCAGGAATCTCATCTGCGTTTTCCCTGATTAATTGGCTGAAGCCTACAGCCTTGGCAGGCCAGCACGTTGATGCGGATCAAATAGCCGCCACAGCCAAGACGTTTGATCCAGCGCAATGAACGCACCGGCTCCTGTCGGCTATGCCTCAGCAACGATTGAACCTTCACGCGAAATGAGGAGTTGCCGCCGTGTCCTTCAAGACATTGCTTACGGTTACCGGACCGAACCAGGGGGATGGCGATCTCAAGCTCGCCGCCTCTCTGTGCGAACAGATCGATGCCCACCTTTCGGTGCTCGTCCTTGAGCTTGCCGCACCGCCCTCGGGTGGTGAGTATGCTGCTATCGTCTCACCGGCCTGGCTCGAGGAGCGTCAGGCCGAGCTGAAAAGGCTCGAGAAACGAATATCGGCAGTCGGCGCCTTTCTTTCACAGACCCCGGTATCGGCTGATCTGAGCGACGACTATCCCGACACGGGATGGGCTGACGATGTCATCGGCAGGCGTGCCCGCTACGCCGATCTGACCATTCTGGGACCGGATCTGCTGGCAAGCCATGCGCTGAAGGATAAAGTGATCGAGGGCACGCTGTTCTCATCGGGAAAGCCCATTCTGCTTGTTCCCGAAGGCTCGCGCCCGACGCTGAAGCCGAAACGCATCCTGGTCGCGTGGGACGCGCGCCTTGAGTCATCGCGCGCCGTCCGCGAGTCGCTCGATATGCTGAAGGGCGCGGTAGAGGTGCACCTCGTTATGGTCGACCCGATCGAGGACGAGTTCCATCACGGCGCGGAACCCGGAGCCGATGCCGCCGCCTATCTTGCCCGGCACGGCGTGAAAGTTACGGTCGAGCGCCTGCCGAGCGCGAACCATTCGGTCGCCGAAGTGCTTCGCCAGCGTGCCGGCGATATGGCTGCCGAGCTCCTGGTCATGGGCGCCTATGGTCATTCCCGGCTGCGCGAGCGGATTTTTGGTGGGGTCACCAAGTCAATGCTTGAGGGTCAATCGCTGCCGGTCTTGATGGCGCGATAGCAATTCAACAGAAAAAGGGGCCGGTGCAGATTGCGCCGGCCCTCTTCAATTCTCGCAAGACCTAACGAGGCGACTACTCGCTCGCTTCTCGTCCGGACACCTGTTCAACGAGAATCCGGAAGAAAACGTGCGGAGCACTGTCGGCTGTGGGAGGAATGACGGGCTTGAGTGCGCCAGGTTCCCACCAGTCGGCATGCTTGCTCAACACCGACCAGGCATGATCGCGTTCGAGCTTGTGGCCAATTCGATCCGGCAACTCTTCGTACCGGCCGTCGGCAACGACGCTTCTCCATCCTCGCCCCTGGCCATGCTCGTCAACCTGGACGGACACCAGCGGATTGGCCCGCATCCATTCGATCTTTTTGCCCGGCATGGAAAACGCGTAAAGATGAGCATCCGAATGGGCGTAGTAGAAGGGCACGACGTAGGGCTGTCCGTCTTTTGCGCATGCCAGGCGGCCCACGCGATTGGCCGTCAGGATTTTCGTGCATTCCAAGGCAGAAAGGGTTCGGACCAGCATGACGTGATCTCCTATTTCTCTCGGTTATTCCGTGGCGTTGATTTCGTGGCGGTTTTTGAATCGGGGCCCGCTACGTGTTGTCCACTTCGGTGTTGCCCGGCCGTTTGCGACCGACCAGCCTCGTCCATCGCAGCGACGACATCGCTGTCCGAGAGTTGCGGAAACCGCATGTAATGGTAGCTCAGGGCACGGAACTGTCCTGGTTGACTTAGGCAAACCACACGATCTGCTTCGCATGCCAGTTCTGCGACCGTCTCTTGCGGCGAAACAGGAACTGCCACGATGATTTCCCTCGGCGAACGGCGCTTTATGGCGCGGATCGCGATTTTCAGGGTCGTACCGGTCGCGGCCCCGTCATCCACGATGATCGCGGTCTTTCCCGCGATCGAGATCGGTTTGGTCTTCCCTCGATAGGCAGCGCGCCGGCGTTCGAGTTCTGGACGCTCATTTGCAATCAAGACGCGTAGCTCGCCTTCATCGAGCGCATAGGCCTCGACGATCTCCCGGTTCAACACGACCTCCCCGGGGTCGCCATCGACGATTGCTGCAACAGCCAGCTCAGGATTGCCTGGGGCGCCGACCTTGCGGACGATCAGCAGGTCAAGAGGAGCGTTGAGAGCTCTGGCCACCTCCACTGCGACAGGCACGCCGCCACGCGGCAATGCCAGCACAACAGGCTGATGCAGTTTAAGGTTGCTCAGCTCCAGGCCAAGCTTCGCGCCAGCGTCTTCCCGGTCTCGGAACATGGGTCAATCCACCGGCCACAATTTTCTAAGCGACTTCTTCATCGAGCTTCGGACCTGCACGATCTCGCCATGCGAAATGTGACGGTCGAGAAGCTTGAACACGGCGCTGATCGCGACATCGAAATCGATCTCCTCATCGTAGCCGAAACTGTTTCTGACGCTGAGAATAAAGTCGCGCTTCGTGCGCTCATGCGCAGGCGTAGATGGAGTCCAGCCTTCGAAGTAGATGCCGCGAATCAAAACTGGGAGTTGGGCCGAGAGATCGGCCATTTCCGCTTGCGACAGCCAATCCCGCACCGTGTGCAGGACAGATCTCAGGAGGCGGCACGCGCTCGGCTCGCTCCAGCAAAGATCCTTGGCAAGCTCGTTGACCCACTGCTGCGCCTGTTGGGCAGCGTGCGTGAAGTCAGCAAAGGACGTGTGTGGACTATGACCCATGGCGATGCTCCTCGAAGATTTGAGGTCCATTCTTAAGGCGTCGAAAGCTTCGAGCATTGAGCCGGATCAAATTGCTCGGTTTGAGCGGTCGGCGGCTTTTAGCCGCCGGATTTCTGCACCAGCAGGGGAATGATGCGGTCGCTCTTGGCCACCGAGGGCCGGCCTGCCGAACCGTAGCGGATGCCGAGCGCATCCCACGTCTCGGCCAGCGCGTCCTGCAGTCCCGCAATCAACGCATCGGTATGGAACGGCGTCGGCGTGATGCGCAGCCGCTCGGTGCCGCGCGGCACGGTCGGGTAGTTGATCGGCTGTATATAGATGCCGTGCACGCCGAGCAGACGGTCGCTGGCCATCTTGCAGAGTTCGGGGTCACCGACCAGCACCGGCACGATATGCGTCGGCGACTCCATCACCGGCAGGCCGGCGGCGCTGAGAATCTCTTTGGTCCGCGACGCCTGGCGCTGCTGCGCATCGCGTTCGGCCTGCGAGCGCTTTAGGTGGCGGATCGAGGTGGTGGCGGCAGCGGCGATCGCCGGCGGCAGCGCCGTGGTGAAGATGAAGCCTGGCGCATAGGAGCGCACGGCGTCGATGACGGCGCTGTTGCCGGCGATATAGCCGCCCAGCGTGCCGAATGCCTTGGCSAGCGTGCCYTCGATGATGTCGATGCGGTCGGCCAGCCCCTCGCGCTCGGTGATGCCGCCGCCGCGCGGYCCGTACATGCCGACGGCGTGGACCTCGTCKACATAGGTCATGGCATTGTAGCGTTCGGCCAGTTCGACGATCTGCTTGATYGGSGCAATGTCGCCGTCCATCGAATAGACGCTCTCGAASACGATCAGCTTGGCGCGYTCGCGRCCCGCYGCCTGYAGCAGGCTTTCGAGATGCGCGACGTCATTGTGGCGGAAAATCTTCTTTTCGGCGCCCGAGCGCCGCACGCCCTCGATCATCGARGCGTGGTTCAGCTCGTCCGAGATGATCAGGCAGTTGGGCAAMARSCGCGCAATGGTCGAGATCGAGGCTTCGTTGGAGACGAAGCCGGAGGTGAAGACCAGAGCCGCTTCCTTGTCGTGCAGGTCGGCCAGTTCCACTTCGAGCTCGACCAGCGGGTTGCTGGTGCCGGAAATGTTACGGGTGCCGCCGGCGCCCGAGCCCATCTTGCCGGCCGCGTTCTGGAACGCGGCGATGACATCAGGGTTCTGGCCCATGCCGAGATAGTCGTTGGAGCACCAAACGGTGATTTCCTCGGCGCGGCCGTTGGAACGCCAGATGGCGCGCGGAAACTTGCCGACAATGCGCTCGAGATCGGCGAAGACACGGTAGCGCCGCTCGGCATGGAGCTGGTCGATCGCTTCCTCGAAGAACCGCTGATAGTTCATGTCGCCTTCCCAGTTTTGCGCGGGATCATAATCATTGGCCCATTCGTCGTCCACCGGGCCTGTTTGGTCAAAATGCCACGCCCCGCCACTGTTCCTAACGATCCGGGATCGTGCCCTATTCCGTTGATGTGCATCAACTTTGTTTCACTACGATGCCTTGGGCCGCCGAGACTGTTACGGACTTAACATACCGGTCTTGTATAGCCCTGCGGCGGTCTTTCCAGTAAGGCGGCATTTGAGACAGTTTCCGATAAATCTTGAATAGCGAGGATACGGAATGACGGTTTTGGTGACAGGCGGCGCCGGCTATATCGGCAGCCACATGGTCTGGGAACTGCTGGATGCCGGTGAGAGCGTTGTCGTGCTCGACCGGCTTTCCACCGGCTTCGAATGGGCGGTGGCGCCCGAAGCCAAGCTGGTCGTCGGCGATGTCGCCGACCGGGAACTGGTTGGCCAGATCATCCGGGAGAACAAGGTCGACGCGATCATCCATTTCGCCGGTTCGATCGTGGTGCCGGAATCGGTTACCGATCCGCTCGCCTATTATGAGAACAACACCTCGAAGACCCGCACGCTGATCGAAACCGCGGTAAGAGAGGGCGTGCCCAATTTCATCTTCTCCTCCACCGCCGCCGTCTATGGCGGCGCCGGCCTTGAGCCGGTGCGCGAGGATGCCCGCTTGGCGCCGGAATCGCCCTACGGCCTGTCCAAGCTGATGAGCGAATGGATGCTGCGCGATGCGGCGCTGGCCCATCCCTTGCGCTACACGGCGTTGCGCTATTTCAACGTCGCCGGCGCCGATCCCAAGGGCCGCACCGGCCAGTCGACGCCGGGCGCCACGCATCTGATCAAGGTCGCCTGTGAGACCGCGCTCGGCAAGCGCCCCTTCATGCAGGTGTTCGGCACCGACTATCCGACGCCGGACGGCACCTGCATGCGCGATTACATCCATGTCAGCGATCTGGCCGCGGCGCATCGCCTGGCGCTGCAACGGCTGCGCGCCGGCGGCAACAGCCTCGTCGCCAATTGTGGCTACAGCCATGGCTATTCGGTGCTCGAGGTCATCGACAGCGTGCGCCGCGCCTTCGGCCGCGATTTCGAGGTCAAGATGGGTGACCGGCGCCCCGGCGACGCCGCCGCCATCGTCGCCAATTCTGACCTTGCGCGCGCCGAACTCGGCTGGACCCCGCAGCGCGACGATCTCGACCAGATCGTCGCCGACGCGCTCGCCTGGGAGCGCATCCTGACAAGCAAGAACTCCGCGCGGGGCTGAGTCCAAGCCCTGCCGAGGGCTCGCAAGGCGCACGGCGAAGCGCTATTGAAGGCATTCGCTGATGCAGCGTGGAGGCGCTGCGCCGCGTATAGCTTTGGGGGGTGGCATGAAGATAACGGTGCTCGGGGCCGGCGTTGTCGGGACGGCCGCCGCCTACTATCTGGCCGCCGATGGCCACGAGGTCACCGTGGTCGAGCGCCATCCGGCGCCGGCGCGCGGCACCAGCCAGTCGAATGCCGGCCTGGTATCGCCGGGCGACGCCACCGCCTGGGCCTCTCCGGCGGCGCTGAAGACATTCCTGCGCGCGCTCTGGAATCATGATCTCGGCATCAAGGTCAGGCTGCGCTTCGATCCCTATTTCCTCGCCTGGAGCCTGCGTTTTCTGCGCCAATGCACGGTGACGCGGCTGCGCGCCAACAGCCGGGTCAAATTGCGCCTCGCGCTCTATTCGCGCGACTGCATCAATGCCATCTCGGCCGACACCGGCATCCACTATGACGAGCGCAAGAAGGGCATTATCTATTTCTTCCGCTCGCAGCACAGTCTCGACACCGGCACCGACAATTACCGTTATCTCGCAGAGCATGGCCTGCCGATCGAGATCGTCGGCCGCGACCGGTTGATCGAGCTGGAACCCGGTTTGGCCGGGGTGAAGGAAAAGATCGCCGGCGGCGTCTATTCGCCGATCGACCAGACCGGCGATTCCCGGCAATTCGTCGAAAGGCTCGCCGCCTATGCCGCCGAGAAGCTCGGCGTAAAATTCCTCTACGGCACGACGGTCGAGGGCCTCGATATCGAAGGCGACCGCGTGCGCGCGGTGATGACCTCGGCCGGTGCCATTGCCGGCGATGCTGTAGTCATCTCGATGGGGCCGGAAAGCGGCCTGCTTGGCCGCCGCTACGGTATCGACTTGCCGGTCTATCCGGTGAAAGGTTATACCGCGACCATTCCGCTGGAGGACGAGAGCAAGGGTCCGACCATGGGCGGGGCCGACGAGGACCAGCTGATCGCCTATTCCAGGCTGGGCAACCGCTTGCGGCTCGCCTCTACCGCCGAATTCACCGGCTTCGACCGCACCCACAAGCCGAGCGATTTTGCCACCATGTTCCGGACCGGAAACGATCTGTTTCCCGGCGCCTTCGACGAGAAGAAGGCCGAACTCTGGGCGGGCCTCAGACCGATGATGCCGAACTCCGTGCCGGTCATCGGCCAAGCGCGTTACAAAAACCTCTATCTCGACACCGGTCACGGCCATGTCGGCTGGACCATGGCCTGCGGCTCGGGGAAATTCCTGGCCGACCTCGTCGGCGGCCGCAAGCCCGAGATCGACCCGCAAGGTCTGGTCTACGGAGGCTAGGGATGTCGGGACCGCAAGTCGCCATCGACCTTGGCCGCATCGAGCGCAATGCACGCAGGATCGTCGAGCGCTGCGCATTGTCGGGTATCAAGGTGTTCGGCGTGACCAAGGGCACCTGCGGCATGCCGCAAGTGGCGCGCGCCATGCTGCGCGGCGGCGTTTCCGGCATCGCCGAATCGCGTTTCGAAAACATCCGCCGGCTGCGCGACAGCGGCATCAACGCGCCGATCATGCTGCTGCGCAGCCCGCCCATGGCGCGCGTCGAGGAGGTGGTGCGCACCGTCGACATCAGCCTGCAATCGGAGCTGACCACGATCCGCGAGATATCGCGCATCGCCGAGCGCATGGGCCGCGTCCACGACATCATGCTGATGATCGACCTCGGCGACCTCCGTGAAGGCATCTGGCCGAGCGATTTGATCCCTACCGTCGAGCAGATCCTGGCGTTCAAGGGCGTGCGCATCGCTGGCATCGGCACCAATCTCGGCTGTTTCGGCGCCATCATGCCGACGCCGGAGAATCTCGGGCAACTCGTCGCCCATGCCTACAAGACCGAGCGCTTGTCCGGAAAAG
Source organism: Mesorhizobium sp. P2_F5 (assembly GCF_056403715.1). Classification (NCBI taxonomy): domain Bacteria; kingdom Pseudomonadati; phylum Pseudomonadota; class Alphaproteobacteria; order Hyphomicrobiales; family Phyllobacteriaceae; genus Mesorhizobium; species Mesorhizobium sp. P2_F5. The sequence goes on from NZ_JBFUEY010000017.1 coordinate 19,624, forward strand.
GCCTCGATTTCATTTCCGGCGGTGCCTCGTCCTCGCTGACGCTGCTGCTCGAAGGCAAGCTGCCCGCCGGCATCAACAATCTGAGAGTCGGCGAAGCGATCCTGCAAGGCGGTATCGAGACGTTCCGCGATGTGCCGTGGCCGGAACTCGAACCCGATGCCTGTCGCCTGACCAGCGACATCATCGAGGTCAAGCTCAAGCCCTCGCGGCCGATCGGCGAATCCGGCTACGACGCTTTCGGCAACCAGCCGGTCTTTCCCGACGAAGGCGACCGGCTGCGCGCCATCGCGAACATCGGTCGCGAGGACGTGCTGGTCGAAGGGCTGACGCCGATCGCCAAGGGGGTGAGGGTGCTCGGCGCTTCCAGCGACCATCTGCTGCTCGACGTGCAGGACGCCGATCCGCGTCCAACCGTCGGTGACCGCGTCGCCTTCCGCATGAATTATGGCGCCATGCTTTTGGCGATGACCTCGGAATATGTCGAAAAGGCCCCGATGCACGATGTGGCGGATTTCTCCGGCCGCAAGATGGTGTCGATCTCGGCCGAACAAGAAGCCGCCGGCATCCTTGCGCGAGAGGGAACCGGCGCGCGGCTGGAGGCGATGAATTTCGATGTCGTCGAACTCGCCGATGTCGAGCGCCCGCCCTCAGGCCTGATCCGGCTCGCTGCCGGCGTCGACCGCCGCATCGCCCACAAGGCGCTGACCGCAACGGCGCGCGCGACGCACTCCTTCGGCCTGATCTGGATCGATTCCATCGCCGCGCTCATGCCCGAGGACGAAGACGCCACCGCTATGCCGGAAGCCTCGGTGTTGGCGCGCACACTTGGTCTCGATCACAAGGCCGGCGCGCTGCAGCCGCAGCTATCGCCGGAAAATGTCGTCATCATCGGCCTGCGCCATGCCGATCCGGCCGAAGCGAGGGTGCTGAAGGATTCGCGCGTTTCGGCCTTCACCATGACCGACATCGACGCCATGGGCGTGCGCGACCTCATGCATGAGGCGATCCGCATCGCTACTTCGGGAACGCAGGGCTTTCATGTCAGCTATTCGCCGACGGCCACCGAATTCGCCGGTTGGGTGGCTGGCTCCGGCGGACTGACGGTGCGCGAGACGCACCAGGCGATGGAGGCGATCGCGCTGTCGGGCGGGCTGCTATCGATGGACGTTTCGGGGCTGACAGCGGAGCTCGAACCCAGGATCGCCACCGACGCCGTCAGCTTCGTCATGTCGGCCTTCGGCAAGCGGATTTTGTGATCAGCCCTGCGCACGTACAGCCGCGCGCCACGCCCTGACATAGGCCACCCAGATCGGGTCGGTTTGCGGTTCTATCCGCTCGCCCTTGCCGTGCGCCGGCGTCTCTTCGGATGCGAGCAGCGCCGCGCCGATGCTGGTGCCGGTGGCCGCCTCCGAGGCGATGACGGTGCGCCCGGTCGCTGCGGCCAGCATGCCGACAAAGAGACGGTTGCGGGCGAAGGGGCCTTCGACGGTGGTCGGCCCGTCGGCGCCGATCAGCTCGAGGCAGGTCGCCGTCATCAGCGCCAGGTAGAACGAGATGGCAGCGAAGCGCTCGCCCTTGCTGATGCTGTCGGTATTAAGCCACGCTGCCTCATGGTGCGGGAAAGGTCCCGATCCCTGCTGCGTCGACGGCAAAAGCAGCATCTTTTTGGTCAGGACCGCCAGCACATCGCTGCCGCTGCAATCCTGTGGTTTGTCCTTGGTCAGCAGGGAAAATTCACGGCCGCCCATGAAGCGTGCCGAGGGGACGGGAGCACCGAGCGCACTGACATTGACCAGCGTGTCGCGCGCCGGATCAAGGTCGACCGTCCTGCCGCCGACCGCCATCGACACCACCCAGGTTCCGGTCGAGACGACCGAGAAGGGCGGTGCGTCGGACAGGAGATGCGGCAGCAGCGAAGCGTTGGAATCGTGCAGGCCGCAAAAGACAGGCGTCTGCGGATCGAGGCCGGTTCGCGCGGCAAGCGCCGGCAGGATAGGTCCCAGCCGGTCCCTGGCCGGCCGCACCGGCGCCATCAGGCCGCGCCATTTCAGGCTGTCGACCATCGACGAGAAATCACCCTTCCACGGGTTCCACAGATCGGTGTGGCAGCCGAGCGAGGTCACCTCATTGGCGGCGATGCCGGTCAGGCGCAGCGCCCAGTATTGCGGGTACATCAGCATCGCCGTCGCCTTGGCGAATTCCGCGGGAAAGCGCTTCTGCTGCCAGAAGAATTGCGCACCGAGATTGAGGCCGAGAGGCAGGCGCGGCGTACCGGTCTCGGCGAAGGGCGGTCGAACAGCGTCATACTCCGACGCCAGTCTGTCGGGGCCATCGAATTCATAGTCGAGCACTGGCAGCGCCAGTTCGCCCGCGGCGTCGACCAGCGCGCCCGTCGCGCCATGCGTGGTGGTCGAAATCGCGTTGATGCGCTGTTCGCGGTTGAGGCTGGTGAGGCTGTTGAGGATGAACGTCCACAGCGCCTCGACATCGTGGTGCGGGTAGGGCTGCTGCCGCACAGGTGCATTCGCTGTGCGGCGCAGCGCCACCTCGCTCAGCGTGACGAGGTCGACCAGCGCCACCTTGGCGTTGGTCTTGCCGATGTCGATGACGGCGATATGGCGTAGCCCACTCATGCCATATGGAACACTGTTTCCAGCTGCACGGCCACCGGCTCGTTGTCGGACTTCGTTTCCATGATGTCGGCCATGTGGGCCCACCAGCGCTGCATCACCGGATGTTTCGGCAGGTCGGCCATCCCATGATCGTCGCGCCGCCACAGCACGCCGAACAAGATGTTGGTCTCTTCATCGAGATGGATCGAATAATCCGAGACGCCGGCCTGTTTCAGCAGCGCCACCAGTGCCGGCCAGATCTCGTCGTGGCGCTTCTTGTACTCGGCTTTCATGCCGGGTTTGAGCTTCATCTTGAAAGCGTATTTCTCGGCCATCAGCTGTTACCACGCAACCGCCGCCAGACGATCGGCAGCGCGATGACGATGATCAGCAGCAGGCCGATGAAGATCGACATGACGATGCCGGGCACGTTGAGCAGGCCGAGCCCGAAGGTCACCAGCCCCATGATGAAGGCGGCGAGCACGACGCCCAAAATGCTGCCGGAGCCGCCCAAGATGCTGACGCCGCCCAGCACCACCATGGTGATGACTTCGAGCTCGTAGCCCTGCGCGATCGATGGCCGCGTCGAGCCGAGCCGTGAGGTGATCAGCACCGAGGCGATGCCCGCCATCAGCCCTGTCAGGCAAAACAGGATGAATTTGATACGGCCGACACGCACGCCAGAAAACTGTGCCGCGACCGGATTGTTGCCGATGGCAAAGACGCGACGGCCGAAACTCGTGCGATGCAGCAGGAACCAGTAGACGACGGCCGCGATGAGGAAGAGCACCAGCTCGAACGACACCACCCACCAGACATAGCCCTGGCCGAAGAAAGCAAAACTCTCGGGATAGCCCTTGTAGGCCTGGTCGCCCAAAATGATGAAGGCGATGCCGCGAAACAGGCTCATCGTGCCGATGGTGACGACTATGGAGGGCAGGCCGAGCCTTGTCACCAAGAGCCCGTTGAAGGCGCCACAGCCGAGCCCGGCGATGATGCCGATCGCCACCAGCGCCGGCGTGTCGGCACCGGCCTGCACCGCCATCCCCATCATGGTCGAGGCGAGCGCGATGATAGCGGCGACCGACAGGTCGATCTCGCCCGAAATGATCAGCAGCGCCATGGCGAAGGCGATCAAGCCCTTCTCGGTGAAATTGAAGGTCAGGTCCGACAGCGAATAGGCGTCAAGGAAATAGGGCGAGGCGAAACTGTTGATGGCGAAGATGGCGACCGCCACCACGACCAGCAGCGCCTCCCAGGAAAAGATCGCGGAGGAGAGCGGCTTGTCGAGCCGGTCCGGGATATGGCGCGGGGCAGGAACGTCGCTCATGCCGCCTCCGCTTTTCTGAGAATAATGCGGCCTTTCTGGCGTTCGCCGCGCGCGTTGAGCACGACGGCCAGGATGATGGCGCTGCCAGAGATCGCCATCTGCCAGAAAGGCGAGATGTTGATCACCGGCAGTGCATTGGAGATGATGCCGAGGAACAGCGCGCCCAGCACCGCGCCGCCGACCGAGCCGATGCCGCCGGCAATCGAAATGCCGCCGATGACGCAGGCGGCGATGATGTTGAGCTCATAGCCGTTGGCGACCTCGACCGAGGCGATGACATAACGCGAGATCCAGAGATAACCGGCAAGTCCGCCGATCATGCCGGAGATGCAGAAGACGATGAATTTGGTGCGGCCGACATCGATGCCGGCATAGACCGATGCCGTAGGATTGACGCCGATGGCATAGATCGAGCGGCCGAGTGCGGTGCGGGTCATCAGCACGAAGAACAGCGCGATGACCAGGATGGCGATCCATGACAGCACTGGAATGCCGAGGAAGGCCGCGCGCTGGAAGCCGATGAACTCCGGGCTCATCTTGTCGGCATTGACCCAGGCGCCGCCGGACAGGACGAAAGTAGCGCCGCGATAGATCGTCAGCGTGCCCAGTGTCACCACGATCGAGGGAATGTTCAGCCGCCACACCAGAAGGCCGTTGATGGCGCCGAGTAGCAGTCCGACAACCAGCGCGATGACGATCAGCAGCGGGATCGGGATCGCCGGGTGTGCTGCGTTCAGCATCGCCACCACCATGCCGGTGAAACAGAGGTTGGAGGCCATCGACAGGTCGATCGACCGGGTCAGGATGACAACCATCTGTCCCAGCGCCAGGATCATCAGGATCGACGTGTCGTTGAACACCTGGCCGAGATTGCCGGGGTCGGCGAAGCCCGGAAACCGCGTCGAGATAAGCCCGATCAAAACGACGATCGCCGCAGCCAGCCAGATCTCGCGGTATTTGAGGAATGCCTTCATGCCGCGATCCCCGCGGCTGTCCGAACCAGCGTCTCGGCGTCCAGCCCCTTATTGTCGTAGACCGCCGCGACCAAGCCTTCGCGCATGACGACCACGCGATCGGACATGCCGAGGATTTCGGGCAGTTCCGACGACACCATGATCACCGACAGGCCTTGCGCCACGAGCTCGGCCATGAAGCCATGCACTGCGGCCTTGGAGCCGATGTCGATGCCTTTAGTCGGCTCGTCCAGAATGATCACCTTGGGCGCCGTCGCCAGCCATTTGGCGATGACGATTTTTTGCTGGTTGCCACCCGACAGCGTGCCGACATCCTGGCTAAGCGAGGAGGCGCGCAGGTCCAACCGCTCGGTGTACGAGCGGGCGAGCGCGAACTCTTCCGACAATCGCAGCAGGCCGGATTTCGACGTGCGCTTGAGTGAAGGCAGCGAGACATTCTGGAAGATCGGCAGGCCGATCACCACGCCTTGCTTGCCGCGTTCTTCCGGCACGTAGACGATGCCGGCCTCGATCGAATCCGCCGCCGATCTTGGCGCAATCGTCTTGCCTTCCAGCGTGATCGTGCCGGCCGATGTGCGGGTGATGCCCGATATCGCCTGCATCACCTCGCTGCGTCCGGCGCCGACAAGGCCGTAAAAGCCGAGGATCTCGCCCTTGTGCAGCTCGAAGCCGATGTCGTTGAATTCGGTCGGGTGCGACAGGCCGGAGACCGACAGCACCGGCGCGCCGATCTCGGCCTTGCGCTGCGGAAAGATATGGTCGACCGAGCGGCCGACCATCATGCGCACGATCTGGCTCTGGCCGGCATCCCTAATCAGGCCTTCGCCGACCATCTCGCCATCGCGGAACACCGTGTAGCGGTCGGCGATCCGGTAAATCTCGTCGAACTTGTGGCTGATGAACAGGATCGCCTTGCCTTCCTCCTTGAGGAATTCGATGAGCAAAAAGAGCTCCTCGATCTCCTTCATCGAAAGCGCGGCGGTCGGCTCGTCCATGATGACGATCTGCGCATCGATCGACATGGCGCGCGCCACGGCCACTAGATGCTTGTTGGCGATGCCGAGATCCTTCAGCCGCGCATCGGCGTCGATATGGCCGGCATGCATGGTGTCGAGCACCTCGCGTGCATTCTTGCGCATCATGCGCCAGTCGATGGTGCCGAAGCGGGTGCGCGGCGCATGGCCGAGAAAGATGTTTTCGGCGACGCTCAGATCGTCGAACAGCACCGTCTCCTGATGGATGGCGGTGACGCCATGGCCAAAGGCGGCATGCGCGCTGGGCAGAGTGACGGCCTGACCGTCAATGCTGATCGTGCCCGCGTCGGGCTGGTAGATGCCGGTCATGATCTTGACCAGCGTCGACTTGCCGGCGCCGTTCTCGCCGATCAGCGCGGTTACTTGGCCGGGGTAAAGCGACAGGCTGACATTGTGCAGCGCGCGCACACCGGGAAAGCTTTTGGAGACGCCGGACAGCGTCAGGCGCGGGGCAGCTTTACCCTCCCCCTTGTGGGGAGGGTCGCGAACGACGTGAGCGGGGTGGGGGTCTACTAGCATATCAAGGTCCTGGCACATGGAGATGTCGCCAACCCCACCCCGTCTCGCCGGCTTCGCTTCGCAAGACCGCCTCGCCGACCCTCCCCACAAGGGGGAGGGTGCTGGCGCTCCAGATCAATAGATCTTGGAGAACTTTTCGATGTTGGTCTTGTCGAACTGGAAGGGCGGAGCCATCGCAGCCGCGTTCGAGTCGTCGAGCGTCACCTTGCCGACACGGCCGATCGACAGCGTCGCGCCCGGCTTCGCCTCTTCCTTCTTCACCGCCAGATCATGGGCGAGGTAGACGGCGGAGTAGCCGAGGTCGATCGGGTTCCACAGCGCAACCGCCTGGCTGGAGCCGTTGTCGATGAACTTCTTGAACTCGGACGGCAGTGCGAGACCGGTGACGTTGACCTTGCCGATCAGGTTCGCGTCGGTGACGACCTGGGCGGCGGCAACGACGCCGACGGTGGTCGGCGCGATGATCGCCTTGAGGTTCGGATAGGACTTCAACAGGCCCTTGGCTTCGTCGGTGCTCTTGGCCGAGTCGTCATCGCCATAGACGGTGGCGACGAGTTTGATCTTGGGGAATTTCTCCGGCAGGATTTTCTTGGCCGCGTCGATCCAGGCGTTCTGGTTGGTCGCGGTGGACGAAGCGGACAGGATGGCGACCTCGCCGCCTTCCGGCAGATAGTCGGCGGCAAGCTTGATGATGGTCTCGCCGATCAGGCCGGTGTCGGACGGGTTGAGGTGCAGCTGGCGGCCTTCCTTGGCGACGCCCGAATCCCACGAGATGACGGTGATGCCGCGCTCCATCGCCTTCTTCAGCACCGGCACCAGCGCGTCGGCGTCATTGGCCGAAATCGCGATGGCGTTGACCTTCTGCGCGATCAGCGAATTGACCACTTCGATCTGCGCTTCGGCGGTCGCCTTGGTCGGGCCGGTGTAGATGATGTCGACATCGCCGAGTTCCTTGGCCGCCTCTTCGGCGCCCTTGTTGGCGGCATCGAAGAAGCCGTTGCCGAGCGACTTCACCACCAGCGCGATCTTGACGTTCTCCGCATAGGCGGCATTCACGAACATAGCGGCCGAGAATGCCGCTGTCACCATCAATTTCTTCAGAAAGCTCATCGTATTTCCTCCCTTGAGCGTTGCATTCCATCGCCGCTGCGGCGTGAGTTGGTCTCAGGCCTGCAGCGAAGATTCTTCCTTTGCCGACTTGCGGGCGACGATCAGCGTCACACCCGCGGCTTCCAGCATGTTGGCTTCGCGATCCTCGATGCCGTCATCGGTGATGACGGTGGCGATGCGCTTGAGCCCACACAGGATCAGGCTGGAGCGCTGGCGGAACTTCGAGGAATCGACCAGCACCACCAGCTCGTCGGCCTGGTCGATCAGTTTCTGCTCCGCCTGGATCAGCAGCGGATCGCCTTCCATCAGGCCGAGCGGGCCGAGCCCCTGCGCCCCCATGAACATGCGGCGCGCATAGAAATTGCGCGTCACGTCATTGTCGAAGGGTGACAGGATGATGTTCTGCTCGCGGTAAATGGTGCCGCCCGACAGCATCACGGTGTTCTTGGAGTGCTTGAGCAGGTGCTCGGCGATCGGGAACGAATTGGTGAAGATCGGCATGCGGCGCCCGGTCAGGAAATGCACCATCTGGAAGGTGGTGGTGCCGCCATTGATGATGATCGGCTCGCCATCCTTGCACAGCTCAACCGCTTCCCGAGCGATCGCCCGCTTCTGCGACGCATTGAGCGTTTCATTGACGGAAAAGGGCCGGCCGGCAAGGCCGATGAACTGCGGCGGCGAGATCGCCTCGGCGCCGCCGCGCACCCGGCGCAGGCGCTTTTGCACGTGGAGAGCGGCAATGTCGCGCCGGATCGTCGCCTCGGAAGAGTCCGTCAGGTCGACCATCTCCTGCACCGTCACCACAGGCTTTTCCTGGACGGCGGACAGAATGATCCTGTGGCGCTCTTTTTCGTGCATGGTTCCTCCCTGCACGGTCATGAGGCACTAGAAAACCACCAGTGTCAATCATTTCCAATCATATAATTTCATTGTGCAGTGCAATATGATCGATATTGATCGTTTGTGATTGACATGAGGCCCGCTTGCGTAGACATTTCCGGCAAAATGGACTGCGGCTTTTTGCGTCTCAGGGAGGATAATTATGCTCGACAAGCGCTCCGGCTCGCGCCTTGCCAATCTGTGGGACGATGCGAAAGCCGAAGGGATGAGCGGGCCTGAGCTTCTGGTCTATCGCTCCAACACGCTCGGCTCCGACAAGCGCGTCACCAACTTTGGCGGCGGCAACACCTCGTCCAAGATATGGCAGAAGGATCCGCTCACCGGCGCTGATGTCGAAGTGCTCTGGGTCAAAGGCTCGGGTGGGGATAGCGCTTCTATCAAGCTCGACGGTTTCGCCACGCTCTACATGGACAAATTGCAGGCGCTGAAAGGCCTTTATCGCGGCGTCGCGCATGAGGATGAGATGGTCGGCTATCTGCCCCACTGCACCTTCAACCTCAACCCGCGCGCGGCCTCGATCGACACGCCGCTGCATGCCTATGTGCCGAAGCCTTTTGTCGACCACATGCATCCCGATGCCATCATCGCCATTGCCGCGGCGAAGGATTCGAAAGCGCTGACGAAAGAAATCTTCGGCGACGCCATCGGCTGGCTGCCGTGGAAGCGGCCCGGCTTCGAACTTGGCCTGTGGCTGGAGAAATTCTGTGTCGAACATCCCGACGCCAAGGGCGTCATCCTCGAAAGCCACGGCCTGTTCACCTGGGGCGACACGCCGAAGGAGTGCTACGAGACGACGATCTCTGTCATCAACCAGGCGATCGAGTGGTTCGAGCGCCGCTCCGAGGGACTGGCCATCTTCGGCGGCGAAGTCGTCAAATCGCTCGACGCTGCGGAACGCCGCGCCATTGCGGCAAAACTGATGCCGAGGATCCGCGGCCTGATCTCGGAAAAGAGCCACAAGCTCGGCCATTTCGACGACCAGCCCGCCGTGCTCGAATTCGTCAACTCCAGGGATTTGCGCCCGCTGGCCGCACTCGGCACTTCATGCCCGGACCATTTCCTGCGCACAAAAATCCGGCCGCTGGTCATCGAATTCGATCCGGCAAAGCCTGATGTCGATGCGGTCATTGCGCGCCTCGCCGACGATATCGCCGCCTATCGTGTCGGCTACCAGGCCTATTACGACGGCTGTAAGCACCCGGACTCGCCCGCCATCCGCGATCCCAATGCCGTCGTCTATTTGATGCCCGGTGTCGGCATGTTCACCTTCGCCGGCGACAAGGCGACGGCGCGCATCTCGGGCGAATTCTACGTCAACGCCATCAACGTCATGCGCGGCGCCTCCACCGTCTCGTCCTATGTCGGCCTGCCGGCGCAAGAAGCCTTCGACATCGAGTACTGGCTGCTCGAGGATCTGAAGCTGCAACGCATGCCGAAGCCGAAGTCGCTAGCCGGCCAGATCGCGCTGGTCACCGGTGGCGCCGGCGGCATCGGCCGCGCCACCGCCAACCGCTTGCTGCGCGAAGGCGCCTGCGTCGTGCTGGCCGATATCGACGAGACGGCGCTTGCCAGCGCCAATGACGAACTGGCGAAAGCCTATGGCAAGGACTTCGTCCGGCCGGTGCTGATCAACGTCACCGCGGAGGAACAGGTCGTCTCCGGCTTTGCCGAAACATCGGTCGAGTTCGGCGGCATCGACATTCTGGTGTCCAATGCGGGCCTGGCCTCCTCGGCGCCGATCGAGGAGACGACGCTGGCGCTGTGGAACAAGAACATGGACATATTGTCGACCGGCTATTTCCTGGTCTCGCGCGAAGCCTTCCGGCTGTTCCGCGCCCAGAAGATCGGCGGCAATGTCGTCTTCGTCGCCTCCAAGAACGGCCTTGCCGCCTCGCCCAACGCCGCCGCCTATTGCACCGCCAAGGCCGCAGAAATCCACCTCGCGCGTTGCCTGGCGCTGGAAGGCGCGGAAGCGCAGATCCGGGTCAACGTCGTCAATCCGGACGCCGTGCTGCGCGGCTCGAAAATCTGGACCGGCGAGTGGAAGGAACAGCGCGCCGCCGCCTACAAGATGTCGACCGACGATCTGGAGGAGCACTACCGCTCGCGCTCGATGCTGAAGCGCTCGGTGTTTCCGGAAGACATCGCCGAAGCGATCTATTTCTTCGCCTCCGACATGTCGGCCAAATCCACCGGCAACATCATCAACGTCGACGCCGGCAACGCGCAGAGCTTTACGCGCTAAGCTTTTTACCCTCCCCCTTGTGGGGAGGGTCGGCAGGCAGTCGCCGCGAAGCGGGGAATGCCTGCCGGGGTGGGGGGGCCCCCCCCCCCCCCCCAAGCACAACGCCGCCCGCAAACCCGACCTCGAGCGCGACTACGCCTCGCTCGGCGAACGCCTCGACCGTCGCGGCATCGCCATCGACTCCATCCGCGACAAGGTCGAGAAATTCGCGGTGGCCATTCCCTCCTGGGGCGTTGGCACCGGCGGCACCCGCTTCGCCCGCTTTCCCGGCGCCGGCGAGCCGCGCGATATCTTCGACAAGATCGAGGACTGCGCTGTCATCAGCCAGTTGACGCAGGCAACGCCGACCGTCTCGCTGCATATCCCTTGGGACAAGGCCGATCCGAACCGGCTGAAGCAGTCGGCCTCGCGTTTCGGCCTCAGCTTCGACGCCATGAACTCCAACACCTTCTCGGATGCCAGGGACCAGAAGCTTTCCTACAAATTCGGCTCGCTGTCGCATGCCGACGCCGGCACCCGCCGGCAAGCGGTCGAGCACAATCTCGAATGCATCGAGATCGGCAAGACGCTTGGTTCCAAAGCGCTGACGGTGTGGATCGGCGACGGCTCGAACTTCCCCGGCCAGGTCAATTTCGCAAAAGCCTTCGAGCGCTATCTCGATGCGATGAAGCAAGTCTATGCCGGGCTGCCCGCCGACTGGAAGCTGTTCACCGAGCACAAGATGTACGAGCCGGCCTTTTATTCGACTGTCGTGCAGGACTGGGGCACCAACTACATGATATCAAAGGAGCTTGGCGACAAGGCGTTCTGCCTCGTCGACCTCGGCCACCATGCGCCGAACGTCAACATCGAGATGATCGTGTCGCGGCTGATCCAGTTCAAGAAACTCGGCGGCTTTCACTTCAATGATTCGAAGTATGGCGACGACGATCTCGACGCCGGCTCGATCGATCCCTACCGCCTGTTCCTGGTCTTCAACGAACTGGTCGATGCCGAACTGTCCGGCGCCGAAGGGTTCGATCCCGCCCACATGCTCGACCAGAGCCACAACGTCACCGACCCGATCGAAAGCCTGATGTTGTCTGCGGTCGAGGTGCAGCGCGCCTATGCGCAGGCGCTGCTGGTCGACCGCAAGGCACTCGAAGGCTTTCAGGACGGCAATGACGCGCTGATGGCGACGCAGACATTGAAAGCGGCCTACCGCACCGATGTCGAGCCGATCCTCGCTATGGCGCGGCTGAAAACCGGCGGCGCCATCGATCCGGTCGCCGCTTACCGTGCGGCAGGCTACAGGGCGAAGGTCGCGGCGGAACGGCCGGCGGTTGCGGGTGGCAGCGGCGGGATTGTTTGAGATTAGCCAATCTCCCCCCTTGTGGGGGAGATGTCCGGCAGGACAGAGGGGGGCGCTGTCCTGCTGACATCTCAAAATCTTCCGTTTGCACATCAAACAGATTTGGATGATCGAGCATCCGCAGGTCGGCGATCCTTCGCGCCCCCCTCTGCCCTGCCGGGCATCTCCCCCACGAGGGGGGAGATCAGCTGATCCTCGGCCAGCGGGCGAACACCAATATGTGTTCGCTCATATTGATGATGGACTCGGCCGCTCCAAGTAGCTCTTCTAGGCCCACTGCACTAGGAGCACCGCCATGCCCTTGACCCGCCGGACGCTGATTGGCGTCACCCTTTCGTTCGCAATAGCGCTGACGCTATCCGCAGCCGTCTTCGCTGCCTCGCCGCAGCCCGCAAAGGGTGAGCACGGCATGGTCGTCACCGCCCAGCATCTGGCGTCGGAAGCCGGCGTCGAGGTGCTGAAGAAGGGCGGCAACGCCGTCGATGCGGCGGTCGCCGTCGGCTATGCGCTCGCGGTCCTCTACCCTAATGCCGGCAATATCGGCGGCGGGGGGTTCATGACCATCCGCTTCAAGGACGGCAAATCGACGTTCCTCGATTTCCGCGAGCGGGCGCCGCTGGCGGCGACCAAGACCATGTATCTCGACAAGGACGGCAAGCCGGTGAAGGGCGCCAGCCTCGATGGCTATCTCGCGGTCGGCGTGCCGGGTTCCGTGGCAGGTTTCGAGATGGCGCGTGAAAAATATGGCACGCTGACCCGCGAGGACTTGATGGCGCCGGCAATTGCCTATGCCAAGGATGGCTTCATCCTCGACCAGGGCGACGCTGCCTCGTTCGCAAGCAATGCCGCGCGGTTGGCGAAGGACCCTGCCGCGGCCGCCATCTTCCTGAAGCCCGACGGCAAGCCCTATGGCGCCGGCGAGCGTCTCCTCCAGCCCGATCTTGCCGCATCGCTCGCCGCCATTTCCGAAAAAGGCGCCGACGCCTTCTACAAAGGCGCCATCGCTGATGCCATCGTCAAGGCGAGCGGCGCCAAGGGCGGCATTCTCGCCAAGGCCGATTTCGAGCAGTACGCGGTGCGCGAGCTGAAGCCGGTGAGCTGCACCTATCGCGGCTACGAAATCGTCTCTTCGCCGCCGCCAAGCTCCGGCGGCGTCATCATCTGCGAAATCCTCAATGTGCTGGAAGGTTATCCGCTGTCCTATCTCGGCGCCGGCTCGGCCGAGACGGTGCATGTCATGGTCGAGGCGATGCGCCATGCCTATGTCGACCGCAACTCGGCCCTTGGCGATCCCGATTTCGTCGACAATCCGGTCTCAAAACTGCTCGACAAGGGGTACGCCAAGGACATCCGCGACAAGATCGATCCGTTCCGCGCCGGCGTCTCTCAGGACCTGATGCCGAAGGGCTTTGGCGAGTCGAAGGAGACGACGCACTATTCGATCATCGACAATGACGGCAACGCGGTCGCGGTCACCTACACGCTGAACGGCTCGTTCGGCGCCGGCGTCGTTGCCGACGGCACCGGCATCCTGCTCAACAACGAGATGGACGATTTCACCCAGAAGCCCGGCGTGCCCAATCTCTATGGTCTGGTCCAGGGCGAGGCCAATGCGATCCAGCCGAAGAAGACGCCGCTGTCTTCGATGAGCCCGACTGTCGTGGCCAAGGACGGCAAGCCGTTCATGGTCATCGGCAGCCCCGGCGGCTCACGCATCATCACCATCACGCTGGAAGCCATCGTCAACGTCATCGACCACGGTATGAACATCCAGGAGGCGATCGACGCGCCGCGTATCCACCATCAGTGGCTGCCAGATACGGTCTATGTCGAACCGTTCGGCCTGTCGCCCGACACCGAAAAACTGCTGGCCGGCATGGGCTACCACCTCGATCTCGCTGATTCGACCTGGGGTCAGGCGGCCGGCATTCTTGTCGGCGGCAAGAGCCTGGCGGAAATCGAGAAGGGCGGCGGCGCCCGCTACAACGGCGCCATCGACAGCCGCGCCAAATCCGGCGAGGCTCTAGGATACTAGGTCATGATCAAACAAAGATCGATCAAAGGACGAGTGTGAGGGTCGATCCGATCAGCATCAGCGCCGCGATGCCAACGAACAGCGCGTAGATGCGCGGCCGGTCGAGCAGCAGCGCATTGCCCGATATCCAGGCGGCGGTCGCGCCGCCAAGCGCGAAAAGGAAGCCGTTGCGGTGGCCGAAGGTCATGGAAGCGGCCATCAGGCCGCCAATGATCACCGCGCCGAAGACGATGATCACGGCGACGGCATATTTCTCGAAATCGTTACCACCGCCCATGGCCGGGCCGATTGCGTTCAAATTCGGCAGATCGTCCGGATCGAACGGATTGGTCGACCCATACTCATCTTGACCGACAGGTTCTCGCATCACTCATTCTCCGCTGACCGGCAACAAATCATCAACATCCGCCGAGCGCAACCGGATCGCGCCTTGCCGAAGGCAGCCGATGCGGTCTTCAACACCTTCTGATGCCGACTTGCCACGATTTTTTCAAAAAGGGTCGCAAAATCCGCCATGCTTTGGGCTCACACCCCTGAATTATCTGGAAAAATCGCTGCGCACGATGCCGTGCCGTTGCAGCTTGTCGTAGAAGGTCTTGCGCGGGATGCCGAGCGCCTCGATCGTGCGCCGGACATCGCCGTCATTGCGGCCAAGTGTCTCGCGGATGACATCGGCCTCATAGCGCTCAAGCCGTTCCGGCAGCGAACTGGTGTCATCCGTTTCCATCGATGCGGAAGGTGGCGCCTGCCCCACTTCCTCCAGCCCAAGCACGAAACGCTCGGCGAAATGTGCGAGTTCGCGCACATTGCCCGGCCAGTCATGCTGGCTGAGATAGCTGTGCACCGAGGCAGGCACGGCCGGCATTTGGCGGCGGAAGCGGGCGGCGGCACGCTCGGCGAAGTAGAAGAACAGCAGGGCGACGTCGTCACGGCGTTCGCGCAGCGGCGGGATCGAGATCGTCACCACATTGAGCCGGTAATAGAGGTCTTCGCGAAAGGCGCCGCGCTGGCCGGGATCGCCGAGATCGACCTTGGCGGCGGCGACGACGCGCAGATCCACTGGGCGGACTTCGTTGGTGCCGAGCGGCGTCACCTCACGCATCTCCAGCACCCTGAGCATTTGCACCTGGGTTGACGCCGGCATGCTTTCGATTTCGTCGAGGAACAGCGTGCCGCCGCTTGAATGCTCGATGCGGCCGATGCGCTTCTTCTGGGCGCCGGTGAAGGCGCCGGCCTCATGGCCGAACAATTCGCTTTCGATGACCGTGTCCGGCAGCGTGCCGCAATTCAGCGCCACGAAATTGCCCCCAGCGCGGCGGCTCCAGCGATGCAGCAGGCTCGCCACCACTTCCTTGCCGGAGCCGGTCTCGCCGGTCACCAGCACATCGACATCGGTGTCGGCGATCTGCCTGAGCGTGCGGCGGAGCCGCTCCATCGCCGGCGTCTGGCCGATCAACGGCAGGCCGTCCTGCGCCTGTTCGGCACCTTCGCGCAAGGCGCGGTTCTCCATCACCAGCCGGCGCTTTTCCGCCGCCCGCGCCACACTTTGCGCCAGCCGGTCGGCGGCGAAGGGCTTGGTGATGAAGTCGTAGGCGCCGTCCTTGATTGCCTTGACCGCGACCGCGATGTCGCCATGCCCGGTGACCAGGATGACCGGAATGTCGGGATCGAGCTGCAAGACGCGGTCGAAGAGCTGCAGGCCGTCGATCCCGGGCATACGGATGTCGGACACCACCACGCCGGGAAAATTGGCGTCGAGCCCGGCCAGCGCCTCGGCAGCCATCGCAAAGGCCGACACCGAAAAACCGGCGAGCTCCAGCGTCTGCCGCGTGGCTCTCAGCAATTCGCTGTCGTCGTCGATCAGGATGACCGTGTCCATCATTGAGCCCTGGCGAGGTGAACCGTGAAGCGCGTGCCGTCTCCGCCGCTCGCCACCTCGATGCGTCCGCCATAGTCGGCAACGATGTCCTGCGAGATGACGAGGCCGAGCCCGAGGCCCTTTTCCTTCGACGTGTTGAACGGTGTGAACAGCGATTTGAGGACGGCGTCCGGAATTCCCGGTCCATTGTCGGCGACGGCAAGCGCCACGCCGTCGGCGGTTTCCTCGGCTGATATCAGCACCTTGGCACCGTCGCGGCCCTCCAGCGCTTCCAACGCGTTCTGGAACAGATTGATCAGCACCTGTTCCAGCCGCAGCCGGTTGCCCATCACCTTGAGCGTCGGCGGCGGGAGCGTGATATCGAGCGCCTCCAGCCGGCCGGCAAAGCGGCTTCTGAGCAGCACCACGGCGCCTTCGATGACGCCGCGCAATTCGACCGGCTCGGCCGCAGTTCGGCCCTTGCGGGCAAAGGCTTTCAGCTCCTCGGTGATGCCGCCGATACGCTCCGTCAGCGCGGCAATCGCGCCAAGGTTTTCCTCGGCCGGTCCGCTCTGCTTGCGCTCCAGGAACACGCGGGCATTGTCGGCATAGGCGCGGATGGTCGCCACCGGCTGGTTGATCTCATGCGCGACGCCGGCGGCAACCTGGCCGAGAGTCGCCAGTCGGTTGGCCTGCACCAGCTCCTGCTGCATGACCTGCAGCTTGGCCTCGGTGCTGCGATGGTCGGTGATCTCGGCCTGCAGCCGGTCGCGCGCGAGGCTCAAATCATGCGTCCGTTCGACGACGCGGCGTTCGAGTTCGATGCGCGCCGCCTGTTCGGCGGCGATGCGCATCTGCGCCGAGTGCCGGCGCCACAAGAGATAGCCGGCCAGCGCCAGCAGCGGCACCACGACGCCAAGCGCAAGCAGCCGTATTTCACGCACCGCGGCCGCGATCGGCGCTTCGGCCGGGACGAGATAATCGAGCCGCCATGGCGTCGATTGGACCAATGTCGAAAGCCTGAGATATTCGGCATCGCTGCCGCCTGGCGTTATCGCGTGGACCATCGACACGTCAGGGCTCAGTGCCTCGGGACGGGTGATCGGCAAGGGGATCAGCGGCGCGTTGCCGAACTGCTGGCTACCCCGGATGGCGGCAGCCACCGGACCGGCCAGCGGCGCTGTGGTCATGAAGCGCCAGGACGGCACGCTGGTGATCAGCACGACGCCATGGTCGTCGCTGACATAGGCCGGGCGATTGGCCTCGTGCCAGTCGGCTTCAAGCTGGTCGAACTCCATCTTGACGACGACGACGCCGAGCGGTGCAGCCGCATTGCCGACGCGCCGCGAAATGTAGAGGCCAGGGCGCTTGCTGGTGTTGCCCAGGGCGAAATATTCGGCGGTCCCGGATTGCATGGCGCCGGAGAAGTAGGCGCGGAAACCATAGTCGTTGCCGACGAAGCTGGTCGCCTCGCGCCAGTTGCTGGAGGCGATTGCGAACCCGTCGACGCCGGTGACATAGAGCACCGAAGCCTTGGTGCCGGAGACCAGTCCTTCGAGCTTGCGGTTGAGCACGTCGATCGCGACCGCGCCTTTGTCTTGCAGGGCGTCATGAACCTGCTGGTCCTCGGACAAGAGCAGCGGCAGCGCCCGCGGGCTTTCCAGCACGGCGCGCAGCAGCGCAACCTTCAGATTGGCATCGGTGCGGCCCTGCGCTGCCAGCGTTGCGACCTCGGCACGGCGCGCATAGAGGCCGGCGCCGGTGAGCGCCGTAACCACGATCACAAGCGCGATCGCCGCAAACAGCAGCCATGCGCGGCGTGCTCGCTTGCCGAGTTGCTCGGGCGTCGATGACAAGGCAGCGGCAGGGCGTTGCAGCATCGCCCATTTGTGCATGATTTCGCACAAAGCACAATTCGCTCATGCGGATGTCCGCACTTCGCTTCAGGCCAACACAGCGTTGGTTCTCTAGAATAGTCAATAAAATCAAGGCGCACGACCGCGCCACGCACTCTGGCACGGCAGTTGCAACGATCCATTCAGCAGTCGCGAGGCTGCGGAGGTCAAAACAACTGCCCCGGGAGGTCGAGCTTTCGATCGGGGCGCCATGGAGGACGTCATGCAGCCAGCTTTCGCTGCCGCCGAACCGCGCGGCAAGGTACCTTTCTACCGGCATCTTTACGTACAGGTGCTGACGGCGATCGCCGCCGGCGTGCTGCTCGGTCATTTCTATCCCGAACTCGGTGCTTCGCTGAAGCCGCTCGGCGATGCTTTCATCAAGCTGGTCAAGATGGTGATCGCGCCGGTCATCTTCCTGACGGTGACCACCGGCATTGCCGGAGTCTCCGACCTGAAAAAGGTCGGCCGCGTCGCCGGCAAGGCGATGATCTACTTCCTGGTGTTCTCGACCCTGGCACTGGTCGTCGGCCTGGTCGTCTCCAACGTCGTTCAGCCGGGTGCCGGCATGCACATCAATGCAGCGACGCTCGATCCCACCAAGGTCGCGACCTTCACCGAGAAGGCGCATGACACGACCATCGTCGGCTTCCTCCTCAACATCATCCCCGACACCATCACCGGCGCCTTTGCGCAGGGCGACATCCTGCAGGTGCTGTTCTTCTCAGTGCTGTTCGGCATCTCTCTCGCTTTGGTCGGCGATCGCGGCCGTCCGGTGGTCGACTTCCTGCAGGCGCTGACGTCGCCGATCTTCCGCCTCGTCGCCATCCTGATGAAGGCCGCCCCCATCGGTGCTTTCGGCGCCATGGCCTTCACCGTCGGCAAATACGGCATCGGCGCGATCGCCAACCTCGCCTTTCTGATCGGCACTTTCTACCTGACGTCGCTGCTCTTCGTGCTGGTCGTGCTCGGCGCAGTCGCCTGGTACAACGGCTTCTCGATCCTCGCTTTGATCCGCTACATCAAGGAAGAGCTGCTGCTGGTGCTCGGCACCTCGTCCTCGGAAGCGGCGTTGCCCGGCCTGATGGCCAAGATGGAGCGCGCCGGCTGCAACCGTTCGGTGGTCGGCCTGGTCATCCCGACCGGTTACTCCTTCAACCTCGACGGCACCAACATCTACATGACGCTGGCAGCTCTGTTCATCGCCCAGGCGACCGACACGCCGCTCACCTATGGCGACCAGATCCTGCTGCTGGCTGTCGCCATGCTGAGCTCCAAGGGTGCCGCCGGCATCACCGGCGCCGGCTTCATCACGCTGGCGGCAACGCTCTCGGTGGTGCCTACGGTACCGGTCGCCGGCATGGCGCTCATCCTCGGCGTCGATCGTTTCATGTCGGAGTGCCGGGCGCTAACCAACTTCGTCGGCAATGCGGTAGCGACCATCGTCGTTGCACGCTGGGAAGGTGAGCTTGACCAGACCAAGTTCGCCGCCGCCATGGCCGGCACATTGTCCGAGGAAGCCGACCTGGCACTGTCGGGCGATCTGCAGCCCGCCTGATCTCACAAGGCGTTCGACCTCAAGGCCGCAGCCGGTTTCGCCGGCTGCGGCTTTTTTCTTTCTGAGCCGGCGTGCAGCGTGGCTGGTGCAGGCCACGCCTTCCCGGCTAGGGTGCGGGCGATTTCCAGACCCGAAAGGCCCGTGCATGAGCAACGCGTTTCCCGAGATCTACCTGGTCCGTCACGGCGAGACCGAATGGAGCGCTTCGGGAAAACACACCGGCCGCACGGACATACCGTTGACACCAAAGGGCGAGGCGGCCGCGCGCGGTGTTGCGGACCGGCTCAAGGGCCTGTCCTTCAAGGCTGTATGGTCAAGCCCGTCGCAGCGCGCCTTCAACACTTGCACGCTCGCTGGCTTCGGCGCCGCCGCCGTCAAGAAGGACGACCTGCAGGAATGGGACTATGGCGCCTATGAAGGCGTGAAGACGAAAGAGATTCTGGCCGAGCGCCCTGGCTGGCAATTGTTTCGCAACGGCTGTCCTGGCGGCGAGGCCGCGGCGGATGTCGGCGCCAGGGCCGACACCATCATCGCCGGGCTGCGCGCCATCGAGGGCAATGTGCTGGTGTTTTCGAGTTCGCATTTCCTGCGCGTGCTGGCAGCGCGCTGGCTCGGCCTGCCGCCCGAGGGCGGCGCGCACTTCGTGCTCGACACCGCCAGTATCAGCATCCTCGGCTACGAGCACGATTTGACCGAGCCCGTCATCCGCAAATGGAACCAGAAATAGTCGTCCCTACACTTTCTCGCGGAAGCACCAGGCCCCCTCATCCGGCCGCTTCGCGGCCACCTTCTCCCCGCTGGGGAGAAGAGGCGAGCACCGACGCCGGCGACCTCCTCTCCCCTCGGGGAGAGGTCGGATTGTCCCGAATTGCCCTTTGCAATTCGGTTGGCAATCCGGGTGAGGGGGCTACCGCAGTTCCGAATTTGCGAGCAGCGCCAGCTCCTCTGCCGTCAGATGCCGCGCCTGACCTTTGGCGAGCTCGCCGAGCTGCAAACCGCCGATCGCCACCCTTACCAGCCTCAGCACCTCCACATCGAAGGCGCCGAGCAGCCGGCGGATCTGCCGGTTGCGGCCCTCATCGAGCACGATCTCCAGCCACGCGGTGCGGCCGCCGCTGCGCAGCATGTCGATCGAGCTTGCGATCAGCGGTTCGCCATCGACGACCACGCCGTCGCGAAACCGCGCCAGCATCGCCTCGTCGGGCACGGCCCCTATTTGCACGTGATAGGTCTTGGCGACATGCGATGCCGGATCGAGCAGGCCATTCGCCCAGCGCGTGTCGTTGGTCATCAGCAATAGGCCTTCGCTGGCCTTGTCGAGGCGCCCGACCGGCGACACGAAAGGCAGGTCGAGCCCGATGAGGCAGTCATAGACGGTGCCGCGCCCCTGCGGGTCGTCGCGGGTGGTGACCAGCCCGCGCGGCTTGTTGACCATCAGATATATCTTTGCCCCGGCAACAACGTGCTCGCCGTCGACGGTGATGCGGTCGCGATTGAGATCGACGCGCAGCGACGGATCGCGCACCACCTTGCCGACGACCCGCACGCGCCCCTCGGCGATCAGCAACTCGGCCTGCTTGCGCGAGCACAGGCCGAGCTTGGAAAGCGCCCGGTTCAGGCTGACGCCTGCTCCCGGGGCCGGTTGTCGGGTAATATTGGGCGGCTGCGCCATAATCCTGTTTTGCGTCAAAATGAGCGGCAGCGACAGATGCCACGCGGCGCGATGGTGGCGCAACATGCCATAGTGCAAACATCGGGTTCGCCGGGGGTGAAAGGTCCAGAGCTGTTCTCGGCAGAAGCCGAGTTCTCCAGCTCAGGGGCGCCGGGCTCAGCGCCAGCCATGGAACGCGGCCTCGCGAAAGACGTTGTTGCTGACGAGCGATCCGTCGCGAAGGGCATTGGTATGAAGAAAATCTACGAAAAACCGATACTCGTGAAGCGGGGAAGGCTCACCAGCGCGACAGCCCAGATTGTCGCTTCCGGGGTCATTTTGGGTGAATAATCCGCGGATGACAGATAAACAGATGAGCGAGCGCGGCGTTGATTTTCTGCAAGGCTGGATAAACAAGCACCTGCCGGGCGAACTGTCTGCCGACAAGGCAACGGCTCGAACCATCAGCACGCGGGCTGCGCTCGATGCGCGGCATTGCGGCCTCGACGTCAGCGAGATCGAAGAGGAGTTCGGTTCGACGGAACGGGTGATTTTCGAGGCACTCGATCAACCCGGTATCTGAACGCATCGCAGGCGAATATCGGCCCTTCGCCTTCTCGGCGGTGGGCTTTTATGATTGCACCCTTGCGTTGCGGGCCTTGCCGGAGCGGTTAGTGCACAGCCTTACGCGGCGCGCACAGATTGCGCCGCCCGCGCCGGCGGCAGTTCGAAAACAGTGGCGCCGTTCTCCTGGCCGCTTTCGACATAACCGATGACGCGGAACCATTTGGCGACGTCGGCCCGCTGTAGCCAACTGCGCGAGCGGATCGGAAGGTTGCCGGCGAGCGCCTGGATGTGGCGGATGTGGCGCCTGCAGAAACGGACCGTCACGGCGTTGAAAAACCCCTCCTGCGCGGCAAACAGCGTGTCCGCGGCGTCGCTGTTCTCATGCCAGGCGATGATCGCCACCGTCTTGTCGCCCTCGACCAGCGCGTGCGCCCGGCCTTCCTTCAAATTCATCATCAGATTGTCGTAGGCGACCTTGCTGTCCTTGCCGGCAGCCACATACTCGTCCGACATCCGCGTGGACAGATCCCGGAAAACACCTTCGAGATCGCCGATCGTAGCTGCGCGTGCTCTCATTTCTCCTCCTGCAGCCCCGGCAGGCAGTTTGCCCTAAGAAGAGGGGATCACCAAGCAAATCAAATCCGCCATTTGGCCGATGCGCGCAAAGTGATTTTCGGCCTGCGGGATTTTCTTGCGTTGGCAAGTCGCCCTGTGGAACCGAACTGGCTCCCCCGAATTGACTAGCGACCGCGTTCGGGAAGGAAAACATGCAAGACCAGCATTTCGATGAGCCGGTTCGCGTGGCGCTCGGCAGGTCCAGAAACACGATCTACAAGGTGGAGCGTGTCGCGCAGGCCGCTGACATCCTCATGAACCGCTGGCCCGCGAAGACAGGCCGCTATCACGTCGCCGCCCGCAAAGCCTGCCTTGGCGTTCTAGAAGGCTTGAAAGAGGCGCACTATGCCCGCGCGGCCTTCGTCAATGCGGCGATAGAGGCCGATATTCTGGTTGAGCGCGACCGTCAGGGTTGAGCACCCACCACTTTTCATCGCCTCGTCGTTTGCCTTAGACTGGCAGCCCGGTCCGGAGCCTTTTATGTGCAATGACTATGAGCAGCATATTCTCTGGGCTGAATATTGCCGGATGCTGAAGTCGTTGGCACTCGAGATTCCGACCCACCAGACCGAACTTGACCTGCCGCCGGCGGACGACATCCACATCAATGATCCGGCCCCGATCATGCGCGCCGCCGGCGACGCCGGGGTTGTTGAACTGGCTTCGATGACGTTCGGATTTCCACCGGCCGGACCAAAAGGCGGACCGGTGTTCAACTTCCGCTCCGAAGGCCGGCAATTCGTCGGCAGCAAACGCTGCCTCGTTCCGGCATCCGCCTTCTTCGAGTTTACGGGCACGAAGTATCCGAAGGCCAAGCATCGCTTCACCCTCAACGGCTCTCCGTTCATGGCCATTGCAGGGCTTTGGCGTGAAGCCGTCGGCAACAAGCCGCCCAGCTTCACCATGCTGACGACCGAGCCTGGACCGGATGTCGCGCCCTACCACAACCGACAGGTCGTGGTCCTTCAGCCCGGCGATTGGGCGGCCTGGCTCGGTCTGACGAAGCCGGAAGCCGAATTGCTACAGCCGCTTCCGGCCGGCTCGCTGGGCGTGGAGACCGTGCGCCCCGAAAGTTCATGAGTCCGTTGCGAAGGACATCGGCTCACTCGGCGGCCCGGGTTCAAGAAGCCGCGCGCAGCCGCCGGTACGAGGTCAGTCACCTGATTTCTTCAGAGAAAGAGATGGTGCCCAGAGGCGGATTCGAACCACCGACACGCGGATTTTCAGTCCGCTGCTCTACCAACTGAGCTATCTGGGCCTCGCCGGCAAACGATATATCGCTGACCGGATTTCAGGAAAGCACCGTCGGCGCCCCTTGAAAGCGCGTGGGTTATAGCACGGGAATCCGGCCTGTCCAGCGCCTAAGCGCCGATTTTCCGGGGCAATTGTCGCGGATAGCTGATGGGGCTCTACCGGCGTCGGCAAAGCAGCAATTGCGCTGGTCGGCAAAGGGAAATTGTCGCGGCCTGCGCCGCCCCTCATCCGCCTGCCGGCACTGCGGCCCTTTGCTATCGCTCGGGGCGTTCGTCGTTCGGAAAGCCAAGCAATTGGCTTTCCGTCCGCTTCGCGGACCACTCCTCACCCCCGTGAACGGGGCGAAGGGATTTGGCCGCAACGCTGCCGTCTAACCCCTATTTCGGCTCGTCGCTGTCATCCTCGTCATCCCTTGCGGTGATGACGTAGGCGCCTTTCAGCCAGCGGTTGAGGTCGATGTCCTTGCAGCGCTTCGAGCAGAACGGATAGGTCTCGCGCGCCGATGGCTTGCCGCATTCGGGGCAAGGGCGCTTCGGGCGCAGCGGTGTGACCTTGTCGTCCAGGCTCATGGCCGCGCGGCGTGCCAGCTGGTGTGGATCTTGAAGCCTTCGCCCGAAAGCAGCGCCACCGTCTCGTAGAGGGGCAGGCCGACGATGTTGGTGTAGGAGCCGACCAGCTTGACGACGAAGGAACCGGCCAGGCCTTGCACGGCATAGCCGCCGGCCTTGCCGCGCCATTCGCCGGAGGCGACATAGGCGTCGATCTCCTCGCGCGGCAGCCGCTTGAAGCGAACCCTCGATTCAACCAGCCTTTGGCGCAGTTTGCCGCCCGGCGTGATCAGGCAGATGCCGGAATAGACCCGGTGCGAACGGCCGGACAAGAGCCCAAGGCAATTAGCGGCGTCGTCCAGCGTCTCGGCTTTGGGCAGGATGCGGCGTCCCACAGCGACCACCGTATCGGCGGCCAGCACGAAGCCCGGCGCATAGTCTTCCTCGCTTTTCAGCGAGGCCAGCGCCTTCTCGGCCTTTTCCTTCGACAGCCGCTTGGCCAGCGAGCGCGGATGTTCGGCGCGGAGCGGCGTTTCGTCGACATCGGCCGGCAGCACGCGGTCCGGCTCGATGCCGGCCTGCTGCAACAGCTCGATCCGACGCGGTGAACCAGAAGCAAGCACCAGCTTTTGCAAAATGCTCATTCTGGTTACAGCCGGCTGTTACTTGAAACGGTAGGTGATGCGGCCCTTGGTCAGGTCATAGGGCGTCATCTCGACCAGGACCTTGTCGCCGGTCAGCACGCGGATGCGGTTCTTGCGCATGCGGCCGGCCGTATGGGCGATGATTTCGTGTTCGTTTTCGAGCTTCACCCTGAACATCGCATTCGGCAACAATTCCGTCACGACACCCGGAAACTCGAGGACTTCTTCCTTCGGCATTCGATACCTTTGCTTGGATTGCAGTTCCGACGCCCAGGCCGGAATTTCGGCGGAACCTATATGATAATCGTCCGCTTGTGAACACGCTTAATCCGCGGCGTTTTTTGCTTCTGGAAGAAAAAAACGTCGGCCAATCCGCGCTTTCAGCCGCTCGCGGACGTCGCGGTAGCTGGCCATGATCTGTTCGCGCCTGCCGCCGACACCGGTCGGGTCCGGCATCGGCCAGTATTCGACGTCGACGGCAAGCGAGCGGGTGAGTTCGAGCGCGGCGTGATGGGCTTCGGGCGCCAGCGTGACGATCAGGTCGAAATAGTCGTCCTCGAGATCGTCCATTGCTCTCGGCTGGCGCTCGCCCAGCGTCAGCCCTTCTTCGGCGAGCACCGCATCGACAAACGGGTCGCGCTCGCCCCTGTGCACGCCGGCAGAGGCAACGAAAGTGGCCGGTGGCAGCACGCGCCGCGCCAGCTGCTCGGCCATCGGCGAGCGCACGGCGTTCATGCCGCACAAAAACAGGATAGAGCGGGGTAGCGCGGCCAGCACTAGAGCATGATCCCGAAAAGTGGAAACCGGTTTTCTCGGACAAAACGGAAACCGTTTTGTCCAGAGATCATGCTCCAGCAAAGAGATAGATCAGGATGGCGATTCAACGAAACGTCATCCTGATCTAACCCCGCCAGTGCAGCACGCAGACCAGCGTGAAAAGCCGTCGCGCCGTGTCGAAGTCGATGTCGATCTTGCCGGCAAGCCGGTCCATCAGCGTCTGCGAGCCCTCATTGTGCAGACCACGCCGGCCCATGTCGATCGCCTCGATATGGCTCGGCGTGGAGGAGCGGATGGCGTCGTAGTAGCTTTCGCAGATTAAATAGTAGTCCTTGACGATGCGCCTGAGCGGCGTCAGCGACAGGATATGGGTGACGACGGCCGCGCCGTCCTCGCGGGCGACCGCAAACACCAGCCGGGATTCGGCCAGCGACAGTTTCAAGCGGTAAGGCCCGGCGCCGTCATCATTGACCGGCTGAAAGCTGTTTTCCTCGATCAGGTCGAAGATCGCCACCGCGCGCTCATGTTCGACGTCGGGCGTCGAACGGCCGATCGATTCGTCGAGTTCGACGTCGATCAGTCTTGCGCGGGTTGGATCGCCGTCCGCCATGGCCGCCTACATGTTCAGCCGAATGGCAACGGAGCGGCCATGCGCGTCGAGGCCTTCCGCCTTGGCCAGCGCAATTGCCGCCGGCGCCAGCGCCCTCAGCTGCTCCGGCCCGAGCTTCAGGATCGAGGTGCGCTTGACGAAATCGAGCACCGACAGGCCCGACGAGAACCGCGCCGAACGCGCCGTCGGCAGCACATGGTTGGAGCCGCCGACATAGTCGCCGATGACTTCGGGCGTATGGCGGCCGAGAAACACTGCGCCTGCATTGCGCATTTTCGCCAGGAAACCCTCGGCATCATCAATGGCAAGCTCGACATGTTCGGCGGCAATGCGGTCGACCAGCGGCAGCGAGGCCTCGATGGTCTCCACCAGGATCACGGCGCCGAAATCGCGCCAGCTGGCAGCCGCCGTTTCGGCGCGCGGCAGGCTCTGCAGCTGCCGCTCGACCGCCCGCTCGACGGCTTTGCCGAAGGCCGGATCGTCGGTGATCAGGATCGATTGCGCCGACACGTCATGCTCGGCCTGCGCCAAAAGGTCGGCGGCGATCCAGTCGGGATCATTGCTGCCGTCTGCTACGACCAGCACTTCCGACGGGCCGGCGATCATGTCGATGCCGACGGTGCCGAACACCTGGCGCTTGGCCGCCGCGACATAGGCATTGCCGGGTCCGACGATCTTGGCGACCGGCTTTATCGTTTCGGTGCCATAGGCGAGGGCGGCGATCGCCTGCGCGCCACCGACGCGGTAGATTTCCGAGACGCCAGCCATGTCGGCGGCCACCAGCACCAGCGGATTGATGACGCCGCCCGGCGCCGGCACGACGATGACGATGCGCTCGACGCCGGCCACCTTGGCCGGCACGGCATTCATCAGCACCGAGCTTGGATAGCTCGCCGTGCCGCCCGGCACATAGAGCCCGACTGCCTCGATCGCCGTCCAGCGCGAGCCGAGCTCGACGCCGGCGGCATCGGTATAGCGGTCATCCCTGGGCTTTTGCCGTTCGTGATGGGCGCGGATGCGGTCGCGGGCAAACTTCAGCGCCTCGACTGTCTGCGGGTCGGCTTCTTTGTAGGCTTTAGCGATGTCGTCTTTCGACACGGCGATGCCGAGCCTGTCGAGCTCGGCGCGATCGAATTTCCTGGAATAGTCGATCAGCGCCGCGTCGCCCTCGGCACGAACCCGCGCGATGATGGCGCGCACCGCAGTGTCGACGTCCTCCGAGACTTCCCGCTTGGTGGTCAGGAAGGCGGCGAAACGCTGTTCGAAACCGGCGTCGGACTGGCGGAGCGTGATGGCCATCGGCTGCGCCTAGATCATGATGATATTTGGTTGAAATATCACCATGATCTAACCCTTTGTTGGAGCATGATCTTTTCCAAAAACCGGTACCCACTTTTTGGGATCATGCTTTAGCCCCTGTGCAGCGGACGTGAGGTGGCTTCCCACGCGCCGCCTATATCGGCAAGCCGCGCCTCGATGCACTCGACGTCGAGCATGATGGCGCCGCCGCCGGAAAAGATCAGCTCGACAATGCCGGCCGGCTTGCTGATCTCGACAAAGCTGATTGCCAAGAGCGACAGCACCTCGGCCGGCCGGTCGCGGGCAATGCCGCTGGTCTTGGCGCCGAGCACGCGGTCGAAATGCAGCACCGCCTGGCGTCGCTCATTGTGCTGGCTGAACAGCGCGGACTTCGCCTCCCAGACGAAGCGGTTCATGGTCAGCACGAAACGCTTGGCCGAAGGCAGGTATTCGAGGTCCGAAACCTTCATCACGGCGTCCTGGACGTGGGCCGAGACAATGCTCAGATCCTGATCGTCGAGCGCAATGAGTTTGAGGGCTGCCATGCGGACTGCACACCTGAAAGTTGGTTTCAGCCTTCTGTTAGGCGGTCTTTCCAGTCGGTGCAACCGCGACACAAATCCGCCTTGAGGCAATCGGCTGATGGCGTCGGCGGCGAAGCTGCTGATCTCCCCCCTTGCGGGGGAGATGCCCGGCAGGGCAGAGGGGGGTGCTGTCCCGCCGGCCTTTCCCCGATCGGTGCTGCGTCCCCGCGTCGGTTTCGCCGTTCGGAATGGGTTGGTTTCGAAGGTTGGCGATCCTTCACACCCCCCTCTTTCCTGCTGGACATCTCCCCCGCAAGGGGGGAGATCAGCCGTCACCACGGCTTTCGCCAATCGCCAGCGCAGAAGCGGTCGTTAAGCCGAAATCCGCTCGATCACCGCGCCGCAGTTGGACAGCTTTTCTTCCAGGCGCTCAAAACCGCGGTCGAGATGGTAGACGCGGTTGACCGTCGTCTCACCTTCGGCCGCGAGGCCGGCGATGACCAGCGACACCGAGGCGCGCAGATCGGTCGCCATCACGGGTGCGCCCTTCAGCTTCGACACGCCGTCGACGATCGCCGTCTGGCCCGAAAGCGTGATGTGGGCGCCGAGCCGTGCCAGTTCCTGGACGTGCATGAAGCGGTTTTCGAAGATGGTCTCGGTGATGCGCGACTTGCCCTTGGCCATGGTCATCAGGCCCATGAACTGCGCCTGCAGGTCGGTCGGGAAGGCCGGGAAGGGCGCCGTCGTCACGTCGACCGGCGAAATGCCGGCGCCGTTGCGCCGCACGCGGATGCCGGAATTGGTCGGCGTGATCTCGGCGCCGGTCTGCGCAATGACGTCGAGCGCGGTCTGCAGCAGTTCGGGGCGGGCGCCTTCCAGCACCACGTCGCCGCCGGTCATGGCCACCGCCATGGCATAGGTGCCGGTCTCGATGCGGTCCGGGATGACGCGCACGCGCGCGCCCGACAGCGATTCGACGCCATCGATCGTGATCGTCGGCGTGCCGGCGCCGGAGATCCTGGCGCCCATGGCGTTGAGGCATTCGGCGAGGTTGACGATCTCGGGCTCGCAGGCGGCGTTTTCCAGAACCGTTTCGCCCTTGGCGAGCGCCGCCGCCATCATCAGCACATGGGTGGCGCCGACGGAGACTTTCGGGAAGATATAGCGGTTGCCGACAAGGCGGCCGTTCCTGGTCTTGGCCAGCACATAGCCGGTATCGACATCGATGTCGGCGCCCAGCGCCTGCAGGCCTTCGAGGAACAGATCGACCGGGCGCGTGCCGATGGCGCAACCGCCGGGCAGCGACACTTTGGCCTCGCCCATGCGGGCCAGCAGCGGGCCGATCACCCAGAACGATGCCCGCATCTTCGACACCAGCTCGTAAGGCGCGGTCGTGTCGACGATGTTGCGGGCCGAGAAATTGATGGTGCGCGAATAGCCTTCATTCTGCTTTTCGCGGCGGCCGTTGACCGAATAATCGACGCCGTGATTGCCGAGGATGCGGATCAGCTGCTCGACATCGGCCAGATGCGGCACATTTTCCAGCGTCAGCGTATCGTCGGTGAGCAGCGACGCGATCATCAGCGGCAGGGCTGCGTTTTTCGCGCCCGAAATCGGAATGCTTCCGGCGAGCTTGTTGCCGCCGACAATTCTGATGCGATCCATGAGAGAATGTCCCCTCGGCCCGAAAGGCCGGTTTCGTCAGTTTGAGTATCGGCCCGTCTAGACCATTGGCCGGCTTGGTTCAAGAAATAGGATTTCTTGGCCCCTTTGGCCAAGGTGGCGGCCCAGTGCGGCCGATATCGGTCAGTCCTTGTGCATTTTTTCAGCAGTCGCCAAGCCTTCTGGCCGGGAGTCAGGATCGCCGGTGCGCCGTGA
Source organism: Mesorhizobium sp. P2_F5 (assembly GCF_056403715.1). NCBI lineage: Bacteria > Pseudomonadati > Pseudomonadota > Alphaproteobacteria > Hyphomicrobiales > Phyllobacteriaceae > Mesorhizobium > Mesorhizobium sp. P2_F5. The sequence continues at coordinate 49,412 of NZ_JBFUEY010000017.1, forward strand.
ACGCGCCTGCGTCTTGCGCTTCATGAGATTGGCGCGCAACTGCTCTGCCAGCCGATCTTTGCGGCTGGTCCCGCCCTTTTTCGGTGGAATTGCCGTGTCGTTCATTATTTTGTCCCATCCGGTGGCCAGCCGGCCCGCCGTTCAGGGATAGCTAGCATTGTGGCGCCGGCTTGTCAGCGAAACTTGTCTGGCAAAGCCTTTCACAGATGCCTTGCGCTTGCCGGTTCGATATGGCAGAAGCCCCGCCATCAGCGGCTGCGGTAGCTCAGTGGTAGAGCACTCCCTTGGTAAGGGAGAGGTCGAGAGTTCAATCCTCTCTCGCAGCACCATTTGTTTTCGAAGCAGCATCAAAAGCTTAGAGTTTTCCGTGGCTTCCGTCAATTCGGACTGTTATGGAAAAGTGCTCTGGTATGGCTGGTAAGCGGTGGCGAATGAGGGGTCTGTCTAAACGCAAAGGCTCCGAGGTGTGGCAGGGCAAGTTCCGTGTCCCCCAAAGGTTATGGGATCGGCGCGACGATTTGCGATCTCTGGGCGTCTCCGACCTGGGGAAAAGTCAAGAATTCACTCAGTCCCTTGGGGAGCATGATCGGGATCGGGCCGGCGAGGTCTACCGAAAGCGCCTCGCTGTCTGGGACCTCAAGCTTGGGGCCTGGGGGGCGCTCCTGGAGCACGGTCCTCGGGGCCTAACCCAGAAGCAACGCTTCGCACTCGCGGGAGAGTACGCCAAGGCCTTCCTGGCTGCGCATGAGGACGAGCCGTTCTACGCTCCCCCAAGTCTCCCCACCCCTAGGCCCCGTGCGGACGATGGCGGGGTGCTTGCCGCTGCAATGGCCTCAATGGCTCCCGGCGAACGTGCTGAATTTCGGGGCGCTCTGCTCGAATACTTCAAGGCCGGCGACCATGAACGGGTCCGATTGGCCCTCGCCCTATTCATCACGTTCCCAGCACTCCAAGCGAGCATGGGGCCAGACTTCGTGATGGCTCTGGAAGGCGAGCATGGGGCCGAGGCTGATGCGGCCCTTGCGGCTAGGGGGCTCCTGGTCACGGAGGAGGCGCGGCGTCTTCTGACCTTCGACCTGGCGGACATGATGGGGGCTGCTCGACGGGGCTTAGTGGCGCGTAGTGGGGGCGACTACAGGCCGGTCCCCGAGCTTGAGGGCGCTCCCAGCTTCGTCCTGGAGTCCGGCCCTGTAGCGGCCTCGCCAGTCCGTCCCGTGGTCACATTCGCCACGATCATCGATGCTCAGGCCACAAAGCGGAGCGCGGGGCAGGGCTCCAAGCCTATGCCAGAGAACTCGGTCAAGAAGTACAAGCGCATTGCCGATGCCTTCGCTTGCCACCGGGGCTCAACCAATGCGGCAACCGTAACAGTCCATGAGGTCGAAGCCTGGGCGGATACGATGCTGGACGCGGGAGAGCCGTCCAATCGGTCCATCGCGGATAGGCTCGTCAACCTTGGGACCATCATCAACTGGGGTAAGCGCCTGCGTGAGCACCGTGAGGCCATGACGGCGGCGGAGACGATCTCGGGTAAGGTCGAACTGCCAAGCTATGTGGAGAAACCTGGCGGCGAGACCGCGTATCGTCTTGAGGAGGCCCGCACGGTCCTCAAGGCAGCTCGGAAGGAGACCGACGCGAGCAAGCGCTGGCTGCCCTGGCTGTGCCTCTATGCCGGCCTTCGGATTAGCGAAGCGAACACCCTGAGGAAGGCTGATTTCTTTGAGGCGGAGGGATCGTGGTTCCTCAAGGTGACAAGCGCCGGTAAGCGCTCCCTCAAGACGGCTAGCAGTGAACGGCGCATTCCCGTCCACCCGGCCCTGGAGGCTGAAGGTTTCCTTGAGTGGGCGAGGGCGGCTCCTTCTGGTCAGCTATTCAGGGACGGCGCAACGTCGCTCATCGGGCGGTGGGTGAAGAGCAAGGCGGTGGGCCTGGTCCGCCCTGGGGTTGCTCCTAATCACGGCCTGCGCCACCTCTTCGTTGACCTCTGCCGGCGCTACGGTGTGGAGGACAGTGCTCGGGAGTATATGGCGGGTCACTCCTCCCCCTCGGTTCACGTCAAGTACGGCTCATCGGATGCCATGTTGCCAGGCCTTGCTGCGGAGATGCTCAAGGTTGTGCCGGTGCTTCCGCTGCCCGCAATCAGTGCCAATTGAGGGGGACTTCGCAGTTTCTAGTGCTGGGAGCTTGTGGCATCCATCATCGCCGCCACTACGTCCCGAGTGGAGATGCGACCTTTGGGGATGAGCGGCGAGAGTAACCTCGTGCAAGACCGCTGGTTTGGCGCGGTGTTGCATTGCGGGGCGTATGCGCGTTCGGATATCGCCGTAGGCCTCACTCATGAAGGCATCGCTCGAATTGCATCTTTGACGGTAGCCACGAACGCCTCAAAGTGATCGATAGTCGCTCTCATTCCATATTCATGCTCGGTCGTGCCCACCATTACTTTGAAAAACAAGTCAGCAGGGAAACGGGCAATGCGGCTAATTGAGAGGAATGCACCACTGCCGATTGTCCTCAGGCCCTTGGTTCCCGCTGGGCGAAGTTTCGCGAACGGTACACGTAGCAATGTAAGAAAGGTCAGATTATCCGCCATTGCCTTTCTGACGTCTGGGGCGAAACCCGCTTTCTGATCAGTGAGCGTCCGCGAGAATTCATAGGTCCCTAGGACCCAAAACCAAAACTCACGATGTAGTTCCGTGACCCCACTGGCATCCATAGGGTCGCTGGGGTCACTCCCGATTACATCTTCTAATTTCGCCTTGATCTGCTCGCCTTTGATGAGGCAGGCTTCGGCCTGGAGATCAAGATAGAGGTCCACCCTCAACAGTGGTCTCATCTGGAGCATAGCGGCGATCTGCTCTTCTTCGGTCATCATCATCAATCCTGTGTGGGCCACCGTTGTGGGGGTCGGTGGGTCGATTGCCTACTTGCGGTTTAGATGTATAGCTCCTGCCAGCATATTTGGGGGCGAGTCTTATGCGGAATGCTTGCGTAGCCATGGCGGCGATGCTGACGATTAGTGGTTGCGCGATGACGCTGCCGGTGAGGGGCCAGTCGGGTGATGGGTCGGAGACCTTCACGGGGTCGGCCACCGGCCAAATCGACGGAGCCGGAACGCTTTCCATTGTGAGCAACAAGGGCCGCACCTGCAAAGGTGACTTCGTCTATACGACAAACCGCGAGGGCAGCGGCACGTTCACTTGCAGCGACGGCTCAAGCGGCCCCTTCACATTTGTTTCGACGGGCACTCGCGGGACCGGCTCGGGCACCCTTGGAGGCAAGCCCTTCACGTTCTCGTTCGGATGAGCGGTCCGGCCCCGCGCTACTTGCATAGTCGGCTCACACGCGGCCTGCTTGGCGGCGGCCTCGGCTGCTTAATTGGTCTTAGCACAGGTGTTGTGGCATTGGGCGGCGGCGTGAATGGAGCTTTAGTCTTCGGCCCCATTGGCTTCGTCATCGGGTGGCTAATGCCTGGGAAAGGGAGCGCCCCGCAATCACCAAGGGCTGAGGCCCAACAGGCACCCGACCCCGTTGAAAGCAGTGCTGCCCCACGAAGCGACTTTGCGCGACTGGAAGACTCTTTGAACGATATGGTCCCGGTGGCCGCCCGTGCTCTGTGCTCGATTTGGAATCTTCAAATGAAGCTGCTGATCGCGGTTGGCCTGATGCCGCACCTGGTGCGCTACCCTTGGCTGCTGTTCGGCACCGCCTTCGTGTTGCTCGGGGTGGTGTTTCCGCTGGGGATCGTTTTCACGGTGACGGGCGTTGCCGCGATGCAATACGGCGCGGAGGCCAAGAGCAACTTCCTGGTCAACCTGGAGCGCCCGACGAGTTGACCGGACTAGGTGTGTCCCCACCCAATGCCTACCCCATGGTCCTCCGGGCCTTTGAGGCGAGACCCCAAACGCTCGGTACGGGATGTGGGTGTGGTGCTAGCCGTTGTGGCGGGAGACCCCAGGCACCGCGTGATGGACGGGCCTTCGGCCGCCAAGGTGCTGGGAACGAGATTCCGTTTGGGGAGTGACTGGGAGGAGGCCCGGTTGGGGATTGGCTTCCCTCTCCTTCCTCTTCTAGGCGGACTTGCCGCCAGTCTTTCCGGTACTCAAGGCAGTCAGTTTGAGCACTACCAACTGGCGGCCGAATGGGACGGTTTGCAGTGGGCCGATGAAGGCGAGGATCGCAGTCCCTCTCAGCTGAAGTAGTCTTGATGCCGCGAGCGCCTAAGGCCACCAGGGGGCCACTCCTACCCCATAGGGGGGGAGTTATCGCGATGTCGTGTCCCCGCCGTTGTCCGCCTCTTCTGGACTTCTAACCCTAGTGGACGCATTCTATGTTCGGGGAGAGGCGATGAGCAGAGTGGTTCATCCCAAATGGGCGAGACGGCGAAAGCCATTTTGGCGCTCGCTCCTAGCTGCTCGGTTTACGATAGTGCTTGCGCTACTGGCGATTACGTCAGTCGCCTATGTTGCGACCAACGATCAGCCGCACCTCCCGCGCGTTCATTACTCCGGAACTCCATCGAGCGTTGTGACAGTCCAAAAGGCGGGCTGCGACATCAAGGGCAACATCAACGAACGGGGCGAGCACATCTATCACATGCCAGGCCAAGCGTATTACTCGGCTACTCGCATCAACCCTGCAAGAGGGGAGCGATGGTTCTGCTCGCAGTGGGAGGCATGGTGGGCCGGTTGGCGAAAGGCGAAGGTATGACGGCGGCAACCGCCTTGAGCCCGCTCGTCGTGTTCGATAGTAGCGAGTAGCCGCCATGGCTCTCCATTGGTTCAATCCTCCGGTCCCTGTAAGCGGCGAACGCGCCGGCATGACGCACAACGTCAGCAACGTCGAGGCAGCCTCCGAACTTCTCCTTCAGTGGACCAAGCGTGGGCCTAGCTGGAACCTCGCGGTGCGCGTCTGTATGGCCTGCCTGGCCGATCAGGCGACACCTCAGGAGGTCCGTAAGGCGTTCCGAGCTGCCGCGATTGAGGAGGGGAAGCTCCGCACCGCTCATGAGGGGGCTGACTGAGTATCTGCGAGCGATGCTAGATCACTCCATGTCGGGCACTTCGCCACCCACAAACAGCGTTGTCGGTTCCCCGTATTCGCCCAGCGGTGGGTTAGCATCCCGTGACCACGCAATGACCCCGGCATGTTTCCCCGCCAAGCCCTTCGCGGTTCTTATTGCCCGCTCCTCGGTCTGCTGTTCAGCTGGTCCAAAGACAGGCTGAAGGTCGCCGCTCTCATCGCGGTCGAAGGCGGTGACAACGATCAGCTTGGGCATCTTCGGCTGCGGGAGGATGTTTTCTGACATGCTGCATGCCCTTCGTTGGAGTTCTTTAATCCGACCCGCCGCGCTGGCGTCTATGCCACCCACGGCTGAAGCCGTAGCTCACCGCAGGAGCCCATAGCGCCACCTCACGCTCCAATGTGGCATTGGCGACTAGAAGCGCCTTCACTGCCTCTCGGGCATCCCCGCCGCATGTCGCAATGACCTCATCGGCGGCAAGCTCCCAGTTCGTCCCCGGAGGATCGCCTTGCTGTTGCTCGGCTGGCATTACTTTGTCTCACAGGTGTTTCTCACCATCGCCACGATGCTCAAAACAGAACCAATGCGGTGCCTGCTTTGGCTTTGCAAAACCCCAGCCGGCATCCCTGCTGCAACCAAGTCGCTCGCACCAATGATGCTGGATGCCGGGCGCCGTGACGTGTTCGGGCCCTTGAAGCGTGCCCTCGTCGCTCACGTCCGCCATCACCCCAAGACTACCGGAGTATCGTCATAGCTGACGGTTGCCACCTCCGGATGCCGGTGAGCTATGGCGAGTATCTTGGTCTCAAGCTCACAGTTGTAGGCCATAAGCGCCTTCACGGTCTCAAGGGGGCTATCGTAGCGTGCGATCAGCTTCACCGCTTCCGAGTGCAATTCGGCTTTGGCTTCTGCGTCCAGATGCATGATGCCCATGGCCGGTCCTCCTATCGAGCCGCCCGGCGTGGTGCCGAACGCGCGTCAAGCTGGACCTGAAGACGACCGTTGAGAACAATCATTTCCTTGAGCGCCTTCATCACGTCGCCCTTGTGGACGGCAACGAACCTATCGGCGACGGCTTGAAGGGCAGCCTCTTGCCGGCTGCCCAGTGTCACGATGTGGTCCATAGCAATCACTCCAACGCTGCGTGGCCAGCAGTGAACAAAAAGAGAACGTATATGTCAAGGTCGAATTGACTCCAGGAGGAACAGATTCCTATTCTGGGTGATGCCTGACAATGACGGAAGACGAAAGCGTGGCGGCGCTTGGAAGCTCAGCGATGCCCATGAAATTGGGCAGTTGGTGATTGTCCGGTGCGGGCTCTGCAGTGTCAAACGCTGGTATCAGCCGGGGGACCTCAAGGAAATTTTCGGAGACATTGATGCTGAGTTGGTGGGAAGCAAAATGAGTTGCGAACGGTGCGGCAAGAACGACTGCATGCATGCCGAGACGCAAAACCCAACGGCGCGGGAGCGGCAGGCCATCCGGGTTAGGCGGCTTGCTGAAATTCGGACGGTGCGTCGGATCATCTGGAAGGATACGGAATGAGGAAAGCTGCTTTCGGCCTGTTCCCGTAATCAATGACGCGCACGATGGATGACTGGATTGAGCCCGAAGCGATTGCGTGGTGTACGACACGCTGCTCTTGCGCCGACTACACCATAACGAGTACCAACGCCTCGGCATGCCTGGTACACGAGTGGCGGTCCCACTGGGTACTATGTGGAAAGGTCACTCGTGCATCCGAGGTTTCAGCAAATCATCGAAAGCCTTCACCCGTCGTATGAACGGTTGATGGCGATGGAGCCAATTTCAGAAGCGGCGCCGAAAGATAAAGTCAACGGCGTCTACCTGTTCTCAGAATTCGGCAAACACCTCTACGTCGGACGGGCCAAGAACATCACTAACCGCTACGACTGGCACTGCATTCCCGCGTCCGACCACAACCGAGCAAGCTTCGCATTCAAGTTGGCGCGTGAGGCAACCGGCAACCCCACGCCGAGCTACCAGAAGGGCGATAAGAGCCGGGCCGGACTAATGCTCAATCCTGACTTCATGGCCGCTTTCAAGGAGGCCAAGGCACGCATTCGCCGCATGAGTTTTCGGTACGTATCGGAGCCCAACCCCACACGCCAAGCGTTGCTCGAAGCGTACGTCTGTATCGTCCTCCAGACGCCCTACAACGACTTCGATACCCACTAGCCAGTACTTCTCCGGCCTGTCTGGAGAGCGTTGCCGTCGATTAGAAAAAGACCAGAAAGGGTCGAGGGCTGCCTAACTCTATGAAGATCACCGAAGAGTAAGAACCCGGAGTCTCGATGCTTCTCTACCGCTTCCTTGACGCAAAATACGGCCTCCTTGCCATCAGGGAACGCCGTCTCCGGATTTCGCGCATTAGTGAACTGAACGACGAGTTCGAATTTATCGGGCTGGCTCTGAAGCGGAGGGCCGACCGAATCGAACTCCGCAGAGTGCGTGAACACGTGAACAGCCATACTGGGATCATCTGCATGAGCAAACAGTGGTCACATCCCCTCATGTGGAGCCACTACGGGGCGAGCTACACAGGGATCGCCCTTGAGTTCTTTACGTTTCCCTCACGGGTCCGCGAGGTTGAGTACGTTACGAAGCGCCCAACCTTACAGACCTTTGGGTGCAAGAGCTTGGAAGACGTCAGTGAGGATCATCTGAACCGGCTGTTTAGGTTGAAATTCGACGCTTGGCAGTATGAGGAGGAATATCGGTTCTTTCTTCCGCTGGAGAACGCAGAGGAGATAAAGCGCAAAGTGCATTACTTCCTACCGTTCTCTTCACACCTTCAGTTGAAGTCGGTCATCGTGGGGCCGCGAAGTGCGGTAACGCGCTCTCAGGTAGCCGAGGCGCTGGGAGGCGTGGCTGATTCGGTTGAAACCTATCAAGCGCGGGCCGACTTTGACGATTTCAAAGTTGTCAGGAACATGCAGGAAAGCATGTGGAAATAGGGGCGACCTCCACAGGGCAGCGGAGATGCCGCTAGAAGGACAAAATCGACGCAATGTCCATTGTTGGTGGCGCAAATCGGTCATTCAGCGCTTGCGCTAGATGTCTCATCGAAGATGCTTCATTGCCGTCCCAGCCCTAGAACAGCGAGCCTTGCGCCGGCGCCAGAGGTGCCTGTTGCAGGAACTTGATTTGAGTGGCCGGTTTCTCGACAATCACAAGGGCATGATCCGGCGCCGTACGCTGTAGCTGCTTCGCTTCCGACCAAGGTGCCGTAAGCCACGTCTCCGTCTCCTCTTGCGTCCGCAGGATCACAGGCATGGCCTTCGCGTGGATCGGTCTGATGAGGGCGTTGGGTTCGGTCGTTAGGAAGCCAAAAACCTCGTGGTCGCCGGGACCGTCTTTAACCTTGCGGACCCCATGCCAAGGCGTCCACAGCCCAGCGAAGAAGAACAGTGGGCGGTCTTCGTTGATGGCGAACCAGTAGTTCTTTTTGACCCCGGTTTCGGGGTCCTTCACGTCAACCGGGCTAGGCTCCGCGAAGCTCGTCACAGGCACGACGCAGCGATGCTCGACACCCAAATATTGCTGCCAGTAAAGGTAGTTCGTCTTGCGTATGTTCTGCCTACCGGAATCGGCCTTGCCTTTGACCTGATCGGGCTCGGTCGGCATTCCCCAAAGCAGGTTGGCAAGCTCCCGCTCCCCGTCCAGCGCATTGCGGACCACCGGGCCAGGGCGGTTGGGGTAGATGTCTATCGACGGCTCAAGGTTCCCCAAGATGTCCCGCAGTGTGCCAGTCCACTGGCGGACGGCTTCCTGTGACGTGGTGATGTTGTAGAGGTTGCACATGGCTGGGAATGTGCCTCAAGTATCTCCTGTCCGCTAGGCCGCGCGTGGAGGTCATTGAACTAGTTTCCTAACTCGCCTAAAGCTCGCCCCATGACCTATCTGGCGATGATTCTCGGCTCATTTCTCGGCTCCATTCTTGACGTTTGGATGGTGATACCCGTCGTCGTCGGCCTCCTGCTGCCCCGCTGGCTATGGCTGTCCCCTCTTGTCGCAGTCCCCGTGGTGCTGACTATCCAGTTCCTAAAGGTGAAGCTGATGGGCACCCCTGAAGCAATCTTACTGATGCCGCCGATGTTGCTCGGAGCGTACCTCGCGACCCTCACCGTTTTGGCAGCGGTGCTTTGGTTCAGAAGGACCAAGGGTCAGTCACTCCCTGATCCCCGCTAGGCGGCTCGCATTGGGCGACGGTCGTTTGTGGGCTTCAGCAAGGTCCGGTCCTTGCCTAGAACTCGGGCACCGGCTTGTCTCTGCACCCGAACTTGCCGCCTGTCCCTGAATCCTTGATGCTCTCGTTGTAGAAGGGGCCTTTGGATTCCGCCGCTAACAGCGCGGACACGGTATCTCGGTCAATCTCACAGTACCAAACCTGCTTAAGCCGAATGAGCATATGGGCCATGCTCGGCGTTGTAGCAGGCCCGCTTGAATACTCTACTATCGAGCTCCCCGGTGCATTCGAACTTGGCGAGGTCCACGGCACCGCGATACTCCACGTCCCCGGTCTCGGCGAGGAGCGACCTGGAAGCCGCCACCGGAAGCGCTAGCGCAAGCGCCGCCACCGAACTTGCTCTTAGCTGCGTTTGCCGCGCAAGCACCCCGTGGGGACACGATAGGGTAGCGTAGGTCGATCACGCATGTTCGATTGCGAAATTCAACACGACTCAGATAGTTTCCCAAAAGTCGAGGGGGGGTGACGATGCAAAGCTTATTTGAGCAGGTGTGTGATCTTCAGCCACAATACTCTGAGAAGAACACAGCCGTTATGTCGATGCGCGGCTCTTTAATTCGTAACGACATCCCTACCTTCCTGGGTTCGCATCGAGCCGAAATAGCAGGAGCGCTAAATCTGGAGCCGAGCGCCTTGGGGATCGAGGGGCGAGACGGCACCGGTCTTAAAAGCCGTGTCCCGTGGGTTCGATTCTATTCTGAGGTCCTTTCGCCTGCGGCACACGTGGGTTGGTATTGCGGCTATCTATTTAGGTATCAAGGAGACGGCGTATACTTGATCCTATGTCACGCATCCACGCGGTGGGAATGGCACAATCCGCGCCCCAGGCCCATTCGGGAGATTCAGCAATTAGTCGACTGGGGCCGGGGCATACTGAAGGATGAAATCTGGCACGATCCCGCTTTGACCACACCGGTGGATTTGACCGGGACAAATCGGCTTGCCGAGGCTTACGCACGGTCAACGTGCATCGCCAAGTTCTATCCCCGTTCCGCTATCCCTACGAGCAATGAACTAATGTCGGATGCTCTCAGTTTTGCGGGTTCGCTTCGCAGAATCTATGAAGCCGTAGGACTTGGGCTCTCCCCGGACGCGGCGGAGCTGCAAAGAGAAACCATAGAGGCCGCCATTGCGGCATTTGACCGTGGACATCCAAACGCCGGCACTGGCCAGGGCTTTGGTCTGACTGGTGCGGAGCGCAAAGCAGTAGAACTTCGAGCAATGGAGCTTGCAAGACAGAAGTTGGTCGATCTGGGCTTTCAATCCATCAAAGACAAGAGTGCTAAACATTCCTGGGATTTCGAGGCCATGCTTGGCCAGAACACCTACCTTATCGAAGTGAAGGGGACCACAGGGCAGGCATCAAGCGTCATATTGACCGCAAAGGAGGTAATCGCTCAGCGAAAGGCRTGGCCCCAAAACGCGTTGATCGTCGTCGAGAACATCCAGCTTGCCCGAGATGCGAAACCAAAGCCTATCGCCAGTGCAGGCGCCGTTCGAGCGCTTGTTGGGTGGGATATCTCCGAAGTCTCGCTTAAACCACTGGCCTATCAATACGCAACGCCTGGCATTGGTTGGCATTAGGTCGACGGAGCGGACTCTCAAACCTCTATTTGCCTGACAGGAAGCGGGTGTGTCGAAGGCCATCCGTTGTTCACTTGGTCGGGCGATCTGAAACTTAAACCTGCGATCAGCGTCGTTTGGCAGTCAAGTATCGGAAGCCTGCGAAAGCGAGTCCGACTGCCATTGCGGTTGGAAACGAAAGCCCAACCAGCCCCACGAGGGCAACAACGATCCAAGCCCCTGGAACGTCAAGTTTCATGAGATAGAGCCCGACAAGGAGCAACGGCGCACTGCCTAGCGCCATCAGCATCCAGAAGGATACAAGCCGGTCAATGGTAGTTTTCTTCGGTGGATCGCGGAAGCTCATGGGCGGATGAACCATGAAGCGAACAAGGTGGCAACCCCCATGGCACCAATTGGGCGACCTTCTGGCCAGACCACCATTTAGCTAGCAGCTTCGGCCCTGAAACATCATGGATGGTATGGACCAGCGAGGCCGTTCAAGTACCCCCCGCTTTTCACCCAGAGTCGCACGCATCGGCCTTCCCCCGCTTGGGCTGTACCCATAGACTTCTCAAGCCTGATTCGTTTGCGACGGGCCGCTCATGTCAAGACGCGCTTACACACCGCCAGTGCGTCACTTCCTGGGCAGTCAGTCCGCCCGTGAATCATCGAACCGCTTGGGCTTTCCGTGAAAGAACCAGTTGAATGGGGAAAGTAGTGCTAAAAATCGTGGCTGGAAAAGATGTTAGCCAAACCAAACGGGCGCGTGCAGAGCCTTTAGGAACACCCAACACAAAAGCAAACAATGCGATGCATCCGCAGATCGTGGATGATGATGTGTTTTTATCGCCCGTGCTGAAGAGAAAGGCTTACTACGCCGACGAGCATTCCATTATCCTAAATATGGACGTCACCGAGGCGCTTGCGCTACTCGCTAAGCAGCGGATGATGGTCAATTGCATCGTTACCTCCCCCCCATTCTACGGTCAGCGTGATTATGAAGTTGATGGACAGATTGGGCTGGAAGAACACCCCAAAGAATTCATCGAAAAACTGGTCGCAACGTTCAACGCATGCGAGCCGATTCTCGCCCCAAATGGAAGCATGTGGGTCAATATCGGCGACACCTATTGGAGCGGTAAAGGAGAGCACAAAAGCGGGGAAGCGAAACAAAACTCACGTCGCTTCGGTATCCGTCCTCAGGATAAGAAGGGTGACGGGAAATGGTGCATTCCGAAGCAACTTCTTCTGATACCACATCGCTTTGCGATAGCGATGCAAGACGAAGGCTGGACCGTAAGAAACGACAATGTGTGGCTTAAGCCTAATCCTATCCCGGATCAGGTACGCGACCGTTGCTCGATTTCACACGAGTACGTTTTTCATTTTGTCAAAGAGCGGTGGTATTACTTCAACAAAGAACAAGTCGGCAGGGTTACCGATGCTGGGTCAGTTCTTCCGCCTTTGGACACTTGGGAGGTGCCACCCGTTCGGGGGCTACACCATGGGCACAAGGCGCGGTTTTCAGAGGAGCTTGTACGAATTCCTATTCTCGCCACCACACCTGCCCGGGGTGTCGTGCTTGATCCCTTCTCTGGAAGCGGAACCAGCTTAGTTTTTGCGCGAAAGCACGGGTTTCGGGCCATTGGAATCGATATCAAGAAAGAATTCTGCAAAATGATGGTCAAAAATCTTGAGAAGAGTGCTGGCGGAGTGAACTAGTGGCGACGTATCTTTCGGCACAGCGAATTGCGAGGTCGATAAAGCAGCTTGGCGAGTCACGTGCCAAGAGGACACCCTTGTTCGATTTCATGATCGTAAAGCGCACGTTGGCAATCAAAGGCGCTGCAAGCGTCGCTATAGCGGAGTCCGAACCGGCGTTCCTCGAAGCGCTGCAAGAGATCGGCGGCGCCGACCTTGCCGACCAGGATCATTATTACTTTAATCCGTTCGCGCTCCTGGAGGCGGGCAAGACCGGCTATCGGCCGGTTCGGTATCGCTCCAACGGTACGAATTCGACAATTTCAGGCACACCATGGCGCGACGTAATCGACCTCACAAACGAAAAGCCCCGTAAGGCCAGTCTCGCAGTCGGTCACGAGGTCCTGCTACCCAAGCTGGCGCTAACATCCGACACACGTAAGCCTCTGCCCAATGTCACTGAGGCGGCTGTTTGGTTCTGGCGGGGGCAGGACCTCGATCCCTTGCTCGCCGGAGCTACAACCGACGCCGATCGCCTTGGGCGGCTGCGAGACGGGTTTGTCAGCAAGATTGGTCTCACGCCTGGCGAATTAGCGGCTGTATTCGACGACACCGTGGACGTTACCGGGACGGACGATGGTGGACCATTTGTCGCCAGCCGCCCTGACCCTCAAGACTATCTGCCGACCAAGGTGTTGCCGGCCGGTGAGACGAAGGAAGAGAACCTTTCCGAGGTTTCCTTTGGGCTCGTTGCCGCACTTGCGGCCAAGAACTTCGCTATCCTGACTGGACCATCGGGTACAGGAAAGTCTCGCGCTGCGTTAAAGCTTGCCGAGGGGTTGCAGCGATACCATACGGGCCATATCGAGGGCGCGATATTTGAGCTTGTCGCCGTCGGCCCCGATTGGACCTCGCCGAAGCGCCTCCTAGGCTTTCGCACACCCTTCGGCAAGGAGCGGAAACTCGCCGACGGCACCTCCTCTCACGAGAGTTATGAGATCACAGATACAATACGCTTGATCCTTCGGGCCAGTCATCCGGACTCAGCCGACATTCCTCATTTCCTTATCTTTGACGAGATGAACCTATCCCATGTCGAACGATATTTTGCCCCCTTTTTGTCGCTCATGGAGGCGGCAAATATCCTGGATGCAGAGAGCGGAATTTCGCTGATAGGCGCTGATGATCTCAAGCTCATTGCTGCCGTTTTGGAGGCCGACAACTCGGGTAGTCGCGAGGCGTCCGCAGCCACGGCTATGCTTGCAGAGGGACGTGACTTCATCCTCCCCGCCAACTTGTTTTTCATAGGCACTGTGAACGTAGACGAAACCACGTATATGTTTTCGCCCAAGGTTCTCGATCGTGCTCATGTTATCGAGCTGAACGCAGAACGCCCTAGCGATTACCTTCTTGCGGCCAGCCGAACCGAGCCAGGCGGCACAATCAATATCGGCCACGCAGACGTTGCGCTAAAGCGAGGAATTGAGGCTCGTGAAACCCAAAAGTACGCAGTAGGCAATCCCGCAACTATTCTCGACGGCTTGGTGGATTCCGGCTTTACACTCCAGGAGCTCGAAATGGTCCGAGCCGGCATCGTGGTGGCTCTGGATGGAACCTACGATCTTATCTCGCCCGTGGGCTTCTCTTTCGGATACCGGATATCAAAGGAGGTGTTCATCTTCATCGCGGAATGGATACGCACCAAGCTACTAGGCGGAGTTGAAAAAGCTACAGTGCTGGCAACTTGGCAAGAAGCCTTGGACAATGCCATGCTGCAAAAAGTCTTGCCGAAGATCCACGGAAATCGACGCGCCTTGAGCGATAGCCTTCGCGCCCTGTCAGCTTTCTATTCCGGCAACGATTCCGGTTCGACACCGAGCGCGAGCTACACGCTGGGTCTTGGCACAAAGGTAGAGATACTACCCGCGAGGAAGCTGACGATTGCTGGCTCCGCTGATCAACTCCCGCTGTCACGGCGAAAGCTGGATGCAATGCATGACCGCCTTCATGCGACCGGCTACGTATCATTCGTAAGCTGAGGTGATGACTACTCCTCTCCATAGAGTCCGCTTTTCGTGGGGGGCGAGAACCCATCTCGAGCTAGAATGGTCGAAAGGGAGTGGCAGACAAATCCCCGTGCTTCCCGAAGCGTCGCAGATGACTTTCGCGGAGGAGGAGGAAGATTTAGACGAGTACGCTGTTCGTGGAATTCCAGCAATATGCTGGCGTGGAGACTCTGATGTTCTTTTCGAGCGCTTCCAGCTGAGGGAGAACACAGAGTACTTTGTCGATGTGACCCTGCCGAAGTCGATAGATGATTTGCTACGCGACCAGCCAAATGTCAAAGGCTGGCCATTTAGAGAGCGGCTGGCGACAGTTTTCCGAAGTGATCCTCCTCGCCGATGGCGGGCTAACGACGACGGCAGCACGACCATATCTGGGTTGCTGCGATTGCGAAGCCATGCGGGCATCATTGACCTAAGCGTCTCGGACGACGCGCCCTTCGTGGCTGAAGTTGTATGCCGCAAGATCGGGTACCTCGAAGAATTCCGGGCGTTGCTGGATGAGGTCGCCGAGGAATTCTCGGAACTCCTGCTGCAATACGACAGCCCGGTTAGCGCCTCTTTCAACCTAGCGGACGTGACACCTGAAACGGAAGCAGCTCTACTTTTCCAGCTACGTCACACGATGGCCGAAAGGAACCTACCTGTTGCATTGGACGAGATAAGGCGGTCCTTCCATTCACGGTTGGACCAGTGGCAGGCGACCGAGGATATCGGATCCGTTCAGGAGCCAGATATTGCGGCCTTCATCGAGGAATTTGAGGCTTCAACCGTTGTAAAGGCGGGGCCTTTAGCGGGCGTGTTTCGCGGGTATAGTCCGAGAGAGTTCCCCGTCATCGAGACACGCGAGACCATAGACACAGCCGAAAACCGCTACGTCAAGTTCTTTTTGGAAGAGCTCCAACTCATAGCGCAGCGCCTCGCAGGAAGCCTCGCCCACAACGGCAGAACCGCCTCATTGCGCGAGGTCGAGGGCTGGATTTATTCCCTTGATGAGGAACTTTCTGCAGGACAGTGGCGAAGGATAGGCACATTTACAAGTTTCCCATCTAACTCTCAGGTCCTACAAAAACGGAGAGGCTACAGGGAAATATTGAAGCTGGACCTCTCCTTAAGGATGAGCCTCGAACTGCCTTGGAAGCGGGCCGAACAGCTAGCCGACGGCTTGATTGGGGACATTCGCCCGGTAAGTGAATTGTACGAATACTGGTGCTTTTTTCTGCTTCGGCGAACGCTGGCGGAACTGGCCGAGGCGGAGCTGCCAACTGATGGTTCTCTGATCGACATAACCGAGAACGGTCTTCAGGTGCGGCTACTCCGGGGGAAGCGCAGCCGGGTTAGTTACCTCTATCGAAGGGAAGCGTCACGGTCTTTGAAGATGAACCTCTTCTACAACCGGATATTCCCGCGCCCGACGCGCGGCCTTTCCACCTGGTATGGGAGCTACACTGCCAAATTTGATCCCGACTATAGCATTGAGATCGTAGTTGACCGTGATGGAGAATCGCAAAGGCATTGGCTGCACTTTGACGCGAAATATCGTCTCGATTCCGTAGACATCGCGGAGCTGTCCGAAGCTAGCGGCGTTGGGGCGGAGGAGACAGAGGATGCTGGCTATGAGGAAGAGCTAACGCGGGTTCACCGGCAGGACGATCTTTTCAAGATGCACACCTACCGCGATGGAATTCTTAGCAGCCGAGGCGCTTATATTCTATTTCCGGGAGACGGTTCATCGACCAAACTCGAGGGCAGGAGAAGAAATCTGTTTGTTCGCCATCCTTCGGCTTTTGACGGGCCGCCGAGTTACCTTTTCCCTAGTGTTGGCGCCTTCGATCTCTGCCCTGGCCGAGATGCAATTCAAAGACCCCTAGTTCGTGAATTCCTCCGTGGAATCCTGGATGCGGTCTATCAGGGGAAACCGTACCAAGAGGAGACCGGCCTGTTTTAGCAGGAGCGATTTGCGAATGGCGCGGGGAGGGGCTTTAATTGTACCGGAAGCTTGCTGCCGGTGATTTCAGTGGAAGCCTCAGCCATTGCTCTCATCGCTAGATCGGACTTTGAGCGCGGCACCATGATTCCGTCATGCATCGGCAGCGCTGGGACGCCCTCCGCCCTGAGGGAGCGCAGTGCGGCGACCAGGATGCAGCTCTCGGTGAACATGAGCCTGAGTCCAAGCGCCGTGCCGAACATGGGGGCTATAGCGGGGTGACGCTCCGCTAGGGCTTCGCTGAGCCGCTTGGCGTTCCACTCTTTGCCTGCTGCCTCCCGGACCTCGCTGGGCAGCCGGCGCATGGCCCCACGGCGGCAGAGAAGCGCGGATAGACCCATTTTGGCCGCCGCTCGCGGCAGGCCCCCAATGCCCCCGTATGGGTCGCCCTGGGGCAGCGCCGAGCCGACCTCCAAGTAAGCCAATTGAGGGAACATGGCGGTGAAATCCAAGTCCGCCACCTGCTCGTCATTGACTCGGAGGAGATGCCGTTGGGTCCTGGGAAGGTTCATCCAAAAGCCGCCATAGAGCCGCCCGTGTTGGTCGAATGCGCGGGGTGCATCTGGGTGCTCAATCTGGAAGCGGCGGGTGAGGAGGATGGGGACCGGGGACGGGCTGCCTTCTAGCCGGATGTCGGTTTTGTTGAGGAACGCATTGATGGCCGTCATGTCCGCCCGTATGGCGATTGTTTCGGGGGTGTCGGCGTAGTCTAGGAGGAGCTTGCTCCGGCCCCTCCCAGTGGAGGCCTTAAGGATGACGGTCTCGGCACCCGCCTCCCGCCCAAACGCCTTCGGGCCAAGCCCCAGGTCCGCCGTCATGTTGCGAAAGAGCAGTGACGGCTCGATGGTGGACCGCTGCTGGCCTCGCCCGCCGCGATGCCGGGTGAGGAGACCTAAAGCCTCCATGCCGCCCACGAGCTTGGTGACTACCTCGCATGGGAACCTGGGCCGGTCGTAGCGGGTCGTCTGGTTGTTCCTTGCGGAGATGGCCAAGCGGGTGCCGGCAGGATGGTGGAGGACCAGGAAGGCCAGGCTGGCGATCAGATTCCCTGTGATTGCCTTGCGGCGCTCCGTGGCATCCCGGCGCTGCCGTGTCGGCGTGGGAGAGTTCCGCTCCATGTTAGCGAAGATGGTGGCAGCGAGGGCTTGGAGGGCTGGACATACAGAGGTCAGCCACGGGTCGTGGTGGATGTCGCGACCTGGGGTCTCCTCGTCGGTATCGGGCACCTGTGCTTCTGTGGTCATGGCCCCTCCAAGGCGATGGTGAACGGCCGCGGAATTTCGCATGCCTGGATGGAGCCCAGCGTTAGGTCGCCAAATGACGGGTTGGTGGAGCGTTGGTACTCCAAGCCTGCCAGGCGGGCCGGCCCTTGAGCGATTGCCGTGGCTATGCCCAGGCGGTTAGCAGCGGTGGGTTTGTTACCTTGCTGATATTTCCAAGCGCCCTCGTCATGGCTGATGGTGATCTCCCTAAGCACTTCGTAGCCAGAGAATGGTTTGCGCATGGTGGTCTGACCCATTCGCCGCATAGCCGCCCGGATATGGCCTCCTGGCCCGATATATGCTCCTAGCTCCGCATGAGCTTGAACGAAGATTTCCAAGCCGATGGGCACTACCGCCAACAGGCGCCGAATGCCCAAGGCAAGCATCGGGACCCCGTTGGTGGTGTGCCCAGCGCCCCACAAGACGCCCTCCCCGTCCTGCCCCGCCCAGACGACGCCATAGGTGCCAAGCTGAAAACTCCCCACTGCCGGCACTTTCTTCTGGGGCTCGTGCCAGGCGGCGACTGCGGCGGAGATTGCATGCGGGGAGTTGAGTTCTCCGGGGGCGAATCCGTACTTTGAAGCTGTCATGTCCGTAGTTCCTTATTGGTCGGGGCGTTAGGGGATGATGGCATGATCGGCACTGCTGCCGGGTGGTGGCTGGCGGCGCACGACCGCACCGGCCTTGGTGAGGCTCCATTTGGTCGGGCGCTGGAGGTTGGTTGGCGGCCCGAGGAAGGCCTGGGGCTGCAGTCTGCTGCCGCGCTTACAGTCTTCTAGAGCTAGATACGGCTGGGGAGCGGGCATTGGGCCGAGCCATGTGGTCCTGCCCGCCGCGACTGGAATGGTCCACCGATACGATCTCTCGCGGGTGGGTATTATTCCACACAAGAAGCGCCAGCGTCGCCCATCGGATGGCGGAGCCAGCTATTCCGCTCCTCAAGTACACGCCTTTGCAGGCCCCGGCAGGGCCAGCGACTTATCAAGTACGAGGGAATTGTGGGAATCGTTTCGGCTGAAGGCATATCAAGTACGTGGGCTATTCGTCGGGCCGCTACGTCCTCATCAAGTACAAGGGCTATCAGCGGCTAAGGGCGCTTTTCAAGTACGTGGGAATTAGGGGACGCGGCTGGCCATTTATCAAGTACAAGGGAATTGCGGGACCAGCCTGGGCTAGTCTAGTGCACGCCCTATGCCTCGCTCACGGAGGCCGCCCTGGTGCGCTGGTTACGGGCCGCCGTCCAGGATGAACTCGATTTGCGAGAGAAGCCCACGTCCGCGCGGCGTCAGGTAGAATATCTTCTTGCGACCGTTATCAGAGTTCCGCGCCGTCCCGACCAGTCCCAAGCCCGGTGTCCCTTCGCGGTAGCCGGGGCCTAGATACCGCATGTGCTGCGAGACGGTGGTGGCCGAGAACCCCAGACGACTTGCGAGGTCCTCCAGGGTCAGCGGGTCGTTAGGGTCTCGTGGGTCGAACCCCCAGATGGCAGCCCCGAGGAACGCCACCGAGATACCTATGGGCATATCCTTGGCCTCGGCCATCATGCGGCGATTGGCTTCGAGATATCTACGGACAGTCTTACTCGACATCACTGACTCACGCTCTGCTTCGGGGCCGGCTCAGGGGTAGCTTGGCGGCCCGCTACGGGCGAGGCGGATGGGCACCGGCACTGGGGCCGTAACAGGAACTGACCTCATCGCGAACCGAGATGACGTGCGACAGCCAGCCCGCGAGGTCCCGCCCAGCCCTTCGGTCTGCCAGAAAGGCGCTCACCTCGAAATGCTCAAGGTGGTCCAGGGCGAAGGTGATGGAGAAGTCGGGGTCGGCGAATGCAGCGGCTGATGCGGGGAGGGGCGACAGGCGGGCCGGCGTCAGGTTTGTCATGCGCAGTCTCCGGTTTGAGTTGCGCCGCCCATTATGGCCATATCGAGTCGCCGATCAACAAGTATAAACTGTGCAGACTCGTAGTGTTGTCACTCGCACAATAATCGAGTGTCTGGGCCACGGTCCTGTGTCTTTAGGCCGCCTTCAGGATGCGGAAGACGCTCGCCCTCCCGATGCCCAGCTCCTGGGCGATGGCGTCAGCGGTCTTGCCCTCGGCCTTCAGCCTGATGACCTCGGCGGCCTTGCGCTTGGCTGTGGGAGCCCGCCCCTTGTACTTCCCCTCGGCCTTGGCCTTAGCGATCCCCTCAAGCTGCCGCTCCAACATCAGCTCCCGCTCGAACTCCGCAATGGAGCCCAGTAGGTTCACCATGAGCTTCCCTGTTGGGGTTCCGGTGTCCAGGTTCATCGCGAGGATGCGGAGGGCCACACCCTTTGCCCGGAGCTTGGCGGTGATCCCCACGAGGTCCGCCACGGAGCGGGCCAGCCGGTCAAGCTTGGTGATGATGAGAGTGTCGCCTTCTCGCACATAGTCTAGAGCCCGCTCAAGTTCCGGCCGCTTGGTTGCCACGGAGGACAGCTCCTCGCGGAACACCTTTGAGCACCCCGCCCCGGTGAGGTCTCTGAGCTGGGCCTCCAGTCCTGCCTTCTGGTCGGTGGTGGAGGTGCGGGCGTAGCCAACGAGATGCCCATTCGGTGTGGCGGTTGTGGTGACGTGCTCCGGCGCTTGCATGGCGGCTCCCCTGCGGATCATTAGGCTCTAAGAGGGTGTGATCCATTAGTATCAAAAAGTCAATCGGTATTTATGTGAGACTCGAATTCGCCCTTTCTGGCCGACTCACTGGGGCAAGCCCTATTGATACCGCAGGGTTCTGTCGGAGCGCAGGCCACGCTTCTCGCGGTCAGACTGCCAGGTAGACCCAAGGCATTTGAGGCGGAGGCCATCGGGGACCACATCGTTGCTTACCCATGCCCCTAGGAGGGGGGAGGGCCGTCTGCTGCCACGTAAACTAAAGCCTTCGCGTGATCGACCCTGAGAGTGTTCCGGGCTGCCCGGTGCAAACGCTCACGGGCGCGACCAGCTAAGAACGTCCATAAGTAGACGGCTCCCTCGACAGGCAACCTCCATACCGCCCGCGCTTCCTTTGCCACGTCTTGCCCACACAACTCCTTTCATACTTGCAAAGAAAAATATCTGTGATAAATTCTTTGCCCTATTAGCCTATAGAAGGTAACCTAAACAATCGCCACCGTGATCTTCAGAACGGCGCTCTGATAACGGTGCTGCGAATATGACGTTTACTCAGGCGCCTGACTTGAGACTCCCAAGGAGGTCAAGAAAATGTCTTTGCGAATCCTGGCGTCATTTACTATTGCAGCGACTTTCTTTACCTGCCTTGCTTCAGCTCAGGAGAGTCTTCCTTCAGATCGCACCGCTTCTTCATCTGTTCCACTTATATCTTCGCCTTCGTCCATTCCCTACAAGAGGGTGGCTGATAGTTGCGAATGGAACGGCAACGAGCACTCCGTGGGGGCTTGTGGTCAATCCGTAACCGACACCTGTGGTGTAGTACACGATTGTGGTGCCTATACCCCATGGCGCCGCCCAGTCTGCGACGAAAACGGCCATTGCATTTGTGCTCAAAAAACCGGCGCAGACGCGTGCTAGCCGAAACCGCCTATCCATTGCCGGTCATTTCGGAGTCAATCTATGCGCAGACTCTGCCTGGTTGTAGCCGCCTTTTTTTGTTGCCAAGTTTGTTCGTCGGCAGTGGCGAGAGATTGGTTCATGGATGCCGAGAACAATTGTTCCGGCGACCAGGCGGCAATAGCAGCATTCAGCGCTTTGTTGCCGAGCAGTGTTAAGCTTAAGAACGGCAGCAGTTCCTTGTATGCCGTGTTTGGCGTTACTATGGTGGATTCGATTCTCGGCAATTCGGGCGAGATGATCGTTGATCGACTGGTCCTCAATAAGCCCCAGGCACATGACTACAAGACAGCCATGGGAGGCATTACAGCAAATTACGATGTGCCGTACGTAATTGAGGTGCAGGGAGCAATTTTTACCGGACTTCTTCCACCTGTAGTAGGCGGGCCTGCGGGTCTTATATTTTCATATTTGGTGAATACTGTAAATGCGAGCGTTGCAGGTCTTAAATCTGTAACGTTATTTATAGTCGAGGGTGGCTCCCTTGAGCGCCGATGGAAGATTCTCAGGAATGCGAACAAGGAGACTTATGCTGCATCCATTTTAGAGTACTTTGTTCCTGTCGGATCTGAGAAGCGTCGATTTGTAACACAGGGGTGCATATATCCCGTTGATGTATTTGTATCTCAGTTTGAAACTACGTTCACGTCAGCCAACAAAATAGTCAAGCCCCATGGGGCGGCTGGAGAATGGGGTGTTTGGGATGTCGATGACAAGAAATGGGATTCTACGATACTAAAGTTTACTGAGCAACAAGGAGAATTTTATTATTTTGCGGAGGACGCAATCGAAGACGGGATGGTTAAAGGGCAACATATTCATAGAATCAGCTTTGAAGGCGGCTTGTGGCAATTCAAGAATTTCTTTGACGGAACAGGCGCATCGTTCAAATCGCTGGCACCAAATATGAAATCGAGCTAGCCAGACCAACCTCACGGCCTCCACCAAGGGCCTCTTCGCCCTGTCCCGCGTAACCGTGCTGGCTAAGATCATTCGGCTTGCAGCTGTTATGGTCCGCTGCTATGGAATCCAAAGTGCCCGCCCTGAAAAGCTCTATGTTTTCAACGCTGGGTGTGAGGTTAGAGGGACTTCAATCCTCTCTCGCAGCACCAGCCTATCTCCTTGAAATCATTGAAGCCCTTGATTTGCAAGGCATTGCGTCCATTGTCTTGTTACAAAATTCGTAACAAATGGTTGCAAGCGTCATGGGCGGAGCCAATCGGTATTTCTTATTCCGCGACGGCCGCTACCACGCTCGGCCGGTCATTCCGAAGGACCTTCACCCTGCCATGGCAGGAAAGACGTAACTTCGAACGCCCTCGGAGCTGACCGCCGCGCCGCGCTGAAGAAACTTCGGGGGGGGCAGTCGTGACCATCCAACGGCGATCATGGCCTTCCTTGCCCCAAGTGGTTCGCGCACCTGACTCGTGTTATCGTAGTTCCGGGAGACGGCGGACGCGCCGTGAGTGCCCGCCCGCTCCCACCATGGGAGGAACAAATGGCTTATTACGTATTGCTGTCAAATTTCACAGATCAAGGCATCAAGAGCATAAAGGATACTCAGAAACGTGCTGAGGCCTTCAAGGCGATGGCCAGCAAGAACGGCATCAAGGTTCACACCCTGTTGTGGACGCTTGGTCAACATGATGTTGTGGCGATTGCCGAAGCCGACGACGACATTGCTGCGACCGCACTAGCCTTATCGATCGCATCGCTGGGCAACATCAGAACTCAGACATTGAGAGCGTTCGACGCGGCGGATATGGCCAAGATAATGGCAAAGATGGCCTGACCGCCGCTGTGCTGCCTTGCGCAGACGATTGAAGCCGACCGCTGAGCCGAACGGCGGCAGGCCTATCTGTTTTCCATGAAGCGAAACCCCGGCAGAGCCGGGGTTTCTTGAGGGACGTTCAGCGAGCTATTCTGGTCCAGGTCGCAATCGTGGCCAGCTGCATAGCGGCTATCAGAACTGCAGCTTGCACGCAGTGCAGCCGGACAGCGCGTAGTCTTCCAAGGCCGACGGTTTCGATTGCCGGCTGCAGTCGGACCTGCGAGGATTGGGAAGTACAGCCTTTGCGCTGGAGGGCGTTATGCCAACTGTTCGGGTGGAGCGGCGGCTCGCCGCGATCATGGCCACCGACATCGGGGCCTATCACTCCTGATCGAGCGGATGAGGCCCGCACGCTTGCCGCGATCAGAGCCCTTCGCTCGCAGGTTGCCGACGTCCTGAAGCTCCGCGCCGAGGGATTGCTCATTGGCGGGTGGCTCCATCCTCTCTTCCCACTCCGGAAGCCGATAGCGCATACGGGCTTCGCGCGGTTGAAAGGTCACGATGCGAAGCACTTCTGCCAAGATATCCACGAAGTCCCACATGGCTTGTCTCCTTGCTGGAGACACTAAGCCGCCGCTGGTCACTCTCTTCAAACGAGTTTAGCATCCAGTTGGAATAACGCTGGGTTATGCGGATGAAGCGCGGACGCCTGCCACTGACCGCATTGCGAAGCTTTGAGGCTGCGGGCCGCTTGCTGAGCTTCAGCCGTGCCGCCGAAGAACTGTTCGTGTCGCAGGTCGCGATCAGTCGGCAGGTCCGCGAACTGGAAGCCTTCATCGGCCAGCCACTGTTCGAGCGCCTGCACCGGCGGGTCGAATTGACCGAAGCGGGCCGGTTTCTCCTGGACCAATTGACCGCCAGCTTCGACGACATCGACCTGCGGCTTTCGCAAATCCTCGCCGAACCAGCCCAGGCCATGCTTCGGATCAGCGCCGAACCGACATTTTCCAGCTGGCTGGTCCCGCGCCTCAATCGGTTTCGACAGCAGCATCCTAACGTCGACGTCTCGCTCGAGGCGGACGTGCGGCTGGTGGAGTTTCGCGCTCACGAGGCAGAGGTGGCCATCCGCTGGGGGAGGACCGCGCGATCATGGCCGCGGACGCAGGCGCAGCACCTCTTTGACGGGCGGGAAACACCTGTCCTTGCACCCACCCTGCTGGCGTCCGGCCCGCCTCTTCGCTCACCAGCAGACTTGCTCCACTACACTTTGCTGCACTGCTATGACCGGACGTACTGGGCAAGGTGGTTCCAGACGGTCGGCCTTCCGGACTTCGCTTCGCAGAAGGGTCCCATCTATCATTCCGGGGAGCAGGCCCTTCAGGCCGCGAAGCACGGCCACGGCGTTGCTCTCGCCGACCTTGTAATAGATGGCGAGGACCTTCGGCTTTGAACGCTTGTGCGCCCGTTCGAGATCGACATGCCCGACGGCGCGTATTGGCTTGTTGCACCCGATCTCCAAAGGCTCAGCCGACCCGCAAGTGCGTTTGCGGAGTGGATTGTGCAGGAGTTAGCGCTCGGAAGAATGCCTGCGTAGACGCGCTCGTAGGCATGGACATGCTCCGACGAGCATACCTGACCGAGAGCAGTGGCGCGAGCGGCAGGAAAATATCAATAGAAACAGATAGTTGGCGTGTTTTTGGCCGAGTTCAATCCTCGCTCGCAGCACCAGCCGAATCCCTCAAGAATCGCTACACCTTAGATGGCAACATTCCGCCTCAAGTCAGATCATTGCCATCTAGGCGACGAAACCGGCTGAGGCTCGCGTAGTTCTTGCGCGGCCCTTTGACCCGCCACGCCTCGGCCCATTCGTCCGGGCCGCGAAACAAGAAGCGCCCGAAATAGATATCGGCGCCGCAATGATGCTGGACGTTCTGTGTTGCCTTCGGCTCGAGCTCGATGAATTCGCTGCCGTCGGCACGAAGAATCCGGATCGAATGGTCGCGCCGCTCGAGCTTGTAGGCTCTGCTTGCCGGCATCGCATGAGCACCGATTTGCATGACGCCGCGCTCGGTGAATGCATTAGCTGTGACAACAGCGTTGCCGGCGAAATTGTATGTCGCACCGGCAAGGAAATCGATCATCGTGCGGCGGACCGTCCAGGCGCCGGCAAGGCTGTCGGCAATGCTCTGCCACGGCCTGGCGCCGGCTGCACCTTCGGTCAAATAGATGCGATCCACATTATACCCGTAACAATACAGCGCTTCGCTTCGTGTCATGGATAACAATAAAGGCCCGGACAGCGTCGCGCAAAGCCATTCGACCGTGACGTCTATCAGGGTCATAGGACTGGCGGTTGGCTTCGTTTCATAACGGCCGTCAGGCAACAGCTCCAGCCTTGCACCGCGCCCTGCGGGACGTGCCGCATCCGGTGTTCGACGATCGCAAAAGTCATTCCCGGCCGCCGTGACTTCGCTCGAGCCCGCGTGCGGCCGAAAAGTTCTTGGTCTGGAGTGAACAAACTCACAGTCTGGAAGCAACATTTCTGTGTAGCACTCGTGATCGGCAACACAGCATTGCCGGTGCGCTCGTATTTATTGATGTCTTGCGCAATGATCTTAACAGGCCAGGAGGGTGAAATGGCTAAGAATTGGGAGTTGAGAATTACGCGCACCGGCGAGCAGACAAGAAGCCCGAAGCGCAGAACAGTGGGCAAATACGAAGTCTTTCACGACGGCGTCAAAGTCGCCGGTCTTTCCGGAGTGACTGCAGAAACGAAGGGGCCGGGCGACAACAAGACTGCCGGCAACAATCGCTGTGTCGAGGCAGGCACCTATAATCTGTTCACGCAAGCCGGTGCCAAATATGTGACGATCGGCTACACCTCGAACGTCAACCCGGCCGCGCTCAAGCGCCCCGGCCTGCTGTTGTTGCCGACCGGCAAACGGGTCGGGATACTGATGCATCCGGGCCGCGGCTTCCTGTCGTCGATCGGCTGCATCAATCCGGCGACGAAGCTTGCAACCGCCACCGACGACATCAACTTTGTCGACAGCCGCAAGCGCGTCATTGCCATCATCGACGACATGAAGGCGTTTCTTGGCGCTTCCTTTCCGGGCAGCAACGGCGTCAAGATCCCGAACGCGACGATTGTGATCAAGTAGAGCAGTTCCAGACACGGCGCCGGCAGCTTACGCCACCGACCAGCCACCATCGACCAGGATGTTGGCGCCGGTGATCAGCGAGGCCGCCGGCGACGCCAGGAACACCACGGTTCCCGCGACGTCGATCGGGTCGCCGATGCGGCCGAGCGGGATGTGGCCCAGCACATGCGCGTGGAAATCCGGCTCGGCCAGCGAGGGCCGCGTGCCGTCGGTCCAGATGAAGGTCGGCGCCACGCTGTTGACGGCTATTCTGTGCTGCGCCCATTCCGCCGCCAGGCAACGGGTCAGATGGTTGATCGCCGCCTTGCTCATGCAGTAGATCGCTTCGCCCTTCAGCGTCACCGTGCCGGCCTGCGAGCTGATGTTGATGATGCGCCCGCCTTCCTGCGCAATCATCAGCTTTGCCACCGCCTGGGTGGTGAAGAACGTACCCTTGAGGTTGACGTTCACCGTCAGGTCGAAATCTTCCTCGGTGACATTCTCGGCCAGATTTTCCGGCCCGAGCCCGACATTGTTGACCAGAACGTCGATGCGGCTGAAGGCGGCGTGCGCCTCGGCGACGGCCTTTCGCACCGTGGCGAGATCGGTCAGGTCCATCTCCACCGCCAGCGCCCGCCGGCCGATTCGCTCGATCTCGGAGACAAGCTCCGCCCCGTCGGCCTTGCTGCGAACGCCGACGATCATGTCGGCGCCGGAGCCGGCGCAGGCCAGCGCACAGGCGCGGCCGATACCACGCGAGGCGCCGGTAACCAGCACCACCTTGCCGGCCAGATCGAATTTCGGCGTGTAATCCGTTGTCATCGCAAACCTCCCGTGAATGCCCGTCAGGCCGGAACTGTCGTACCCGGCATCCCATGCTGAACACTACCCGCTCGCAAGCCGAAAGCCAGCCGGCGCCTTAGACGGCAGCCGGCCCGGCGTTCACGTCATAGCCGCAAGCAAATGTCATCGGCTCGCCATGGCATCATCAAGATGGGATGTGGCAGTATCGGCTTTTGCGCCGGCAATGTTCTTTCCGTTGGAGCCTGCAATGACCCTACTCACCCGCCGCAGGCTTTTGAAAACGGCCGCGGTTGCTGGTGTGAGCGGCATCGGGCTTGGAGCCATGGGCCGGCTCGGCGGCTGGGCCGCTGCCACGCCCGAACCGGTGGTGCTCAAGACTGCAAAGATCCAAGCCAAGTTCATGGATGTCGGTCAGACCAGGGACGTGCTGACCTATGGTATATCCGGAATGCCGCCGGTGCTGCGGATGAAAAAGGGCGAGCCCTTCGCCGCGCGCCTCGTCAACGGCATCGACGATCCGACGACGATCCACTGGCACGGCATCCGCGTCCCAAACAAGATGGACGGCGTCCCCTTCCTGGTCCAGCCCTATGTCTATACCGGCGATCACTTCGACTACGCCTTCACGCCGCCCGATGCCGGCACCTTCTGGTATCACCCGCATTGCAACACGCTGGAGCAGATGGGCCATGGCCTGACCGGCGTTATCGTCGTCGAAGATCCCGCAGATCCGAAATTCGATGCCGAAGCGGTCCTCAATCTGCGCGACTGGCGGCTTGGCGACGACGCCCAGTTCATCCAGCAATTCCGCCCGCGCGATGCCGCGAAAACCGGCACCTACGGCACTGTGCGCACCGCCAACTGGCTCGATCAGCCGCAATTTGACGCGCCGGCCGGCGGGCTGGTGCGGCTGCGGGTCGCCATCACCGACGTGACACGCATCTTCGCCTTTCGCGTCGAGGGCGCGGAAGCTGCGGTCATCGCGCTCGACGGCAATCCGGTGCAGCAGCGTTTTTCGCCCGATGCCTTGCTGCTTGGGCCGGGACAGCGCATGGAGCTCGCCATCCGCATGCCGGATGAGGAGGGTGCGATCGTCAGCCTGGGCGATGTCAGGGGCACCAAGCCCAAAACCCTGGCTACCTTGCGGGCGACAGGAAGCTCGCTCAAGCGCGATCTGCGCGACCTTGCGCCGCTGGAGATCAATCCGGTGGCGGAGGTGGATCTCGGCAGCGCGAAACACATTGCCCTGTCGCTCAGCGCCACGGCGGAAAACGTCCCGAGCGATGGCATATGCGGCTCGCTCGGCTACTCCTTCTGGGCCATCAACAAGGTGCCGTGGCCAGGCGACACGCCGGACCCGACCGCACCTTTGGCCGAACTGAAGCTTGGCAAGAGCTATGTCATCGACATGGAGAATCTGACGCCGCAGTCACATCCGATCCATCTGCACGGCATGAGCTTCAAGGTGCTGTCGTCATCGACCCGCCAGGTGCAGCCGCTGGTTTCCGACACCTATCTCATCCAGCCCAATGAGAAGGTTCAGCTCGGCTTCGTCGCCGACAATCAAGGCGACTGGCTGCTGCACTGCCACATCATCGAACACCAGAAAACCGGCATGACGAGCTACGTCAGGGTGGTTTGAAGCCGCATTCGGCCAGTCGGCTCCGGAATGGGGTAGCCGATCAGCCGGGCTTATTGTCGGAGAAATTGCCGCTGTCCGCCGGTTTCGTTGGCAAAGCAGGGCGGTTCCCTGCTATTCCCGCCTGCAAATCAAGAAGCCGTGGACACGCTTGCATGACCAATGTCGCCCTGACCGGACTGGCCCGCGATCTTGCGAGGCGCGCCGCCGAAGGCCGCCCGGTGCGCATCGGCGTCATCGGTTCCGGCGAAATGGGCACCGACCTCGTCACGCAAGGCATGTTGATGCCAGGTATCTCGGTCTGCGCCATCTCGACGCGCCGTCCGCACACCGCGCGTGACGCCATACGAATCGCCTATGGCGACGAGGCGATGGCGGTCGAGGCGGAAACTGCGTCGAAAGTCACCGCGGCGATCGAGGCCGGAAAAATCGCCATCACTTCCAACGAGATGCTGGTCACCAATCCGCTGATCGACGTCGTCATCGACGCCACCGGGAAACCCGGCGTCGCCGCCGATTTCGATCTCAAGGCGATGGAGCATGGCAAGCATCTGGTGATGATGAATGTCGAGGCCGACGTCACCATCGGCTGCTATCTCAAGCAGCAGGCCGACCGGCTCGGCGTCGTCTATTCGGTCGGCGCCGGCGACGAGCCGTCGAGCTGCATGGAGTTGATCGAGTTTGCCTCGGCGCTCGGCTACACCATCGTCTCGGCCGGCAAGGGCAAGAACAACCCGCTCAACCACGATGCCGTGCCGGACGACTATCGCGAGGAAGCGATCCGCCGCAACATGAACCCGCGCATGCTGGTCGAGTTCGTCGACGGCTCGAAAACCATGGTCGAGATGTGCGCCATCGCCAATGCCACCGGCCTCGTGCCGGATGTGCCAGGCATGCACGGCCCGAAGGTCGACCGCGACGAGCTGGCAAAAGTGCTCATTCCACGCGCCGATGGCGGCATCCTGTCGAAGAAGGGCGTCGTCGACTACACCATCGGCAAGGGCGTGGCGCCCGGCGTCTTCGTCATCGTCGAGGCGACGCATCCGCGCATCGTCGAGCGCATGGACGATCTGCATATCGGCCACGGCCCCTATTACAGCTTCTTCAGGCCCTATCATTTGACCTCGCTGGAAGTGCCGCTGACGGCGGCGCGCATCATGCTCTACGGCCGGCCCGACATGGTGCCGCTGCCGAAGCCGGTCGCCGAGGTGTGCGCGGTCGCCAAGCGCGATCTCGCCGCCGGCGAGACATTCGATGCCATAGGCGAGACCTGCTACCGCTCCTGGACCATGACCGTCGAAGGGGCGCGCGCCCACCGCGCCGTGCCGGTCGGCTTGCTCGAGGGCGGCAAGGTGCTGAAACCGGTCAGGAAGGGCGAACTGCTGACCACGGACAATGCCACGCCCGATCCAACGACGAGGCTGTTCGCTTTGCGCAAGTTGCAGGACGAGATGCTGTACGGGGGCTAGGCCTTTGGTTGTCTGGAAAGCGGCAACCCATCGTTTCGTCATCCTATGGTCTTCGCGACGGAGCTCCGCTCCTTGCTCCGCCCTTGGATGACGACGTTGGGGGCTGTCACTAAGCTCTCAACCTGCTCCCCAACTCCACCGACCGCAGCCACGCCACTTCGTCGACCATGATTGTATGATTCATTCAGACAGTCTGTCTTTTTGATCCGGGTTTTTCAAACGATGAGGAGATGCCAATCTCCGAACGATCAGTTGAACCCATTGAGGATCGAAATCTTGCAAACCGTTTGGACAAGACGCGACACACTGAAAACCCTTGTGGCCGCGGGCACGGTTGCCATGCTGCAGCCTCTGGCCTTTGCCGCCAAGGCTGCGGCCAAGCTGAAATGGACCTACTTTCAGGCCGACGAGAACGGTTTCCGCCGCACGCCGGTGCTGCTGACCGGGGAGAAGGAAGCCATCCTCCTCGACGGCGGATTTACGCTGTCCGATGGCCGTGCGGTCGCGGATGCGATCAAGGCGACCGGCAAGACCCTGACGACGATCTATGTCAGTTGCAGCGACCCTGACTACTATTTTGGCCTACGTCCCATAGCGGATGCATTCCCCGGCGCCAAGATCATCGCTGCCGGCGCAACGGTGACTGCCATCAAGGCCAATGTGCAAGGCAAGCTCGATGTCTGGGGCCTGCAGCTCAAGGACAATGGACCGAAGGTTCTGGCCGATGTCGTCATTCCCGAGGCTTCCGATACCACTTCGCTTGAAATCGAAGGCAACAAGATCGAGATCATCACTGTCGCCGATCTGAAAGACCGGCGCTATCTCTGGGTGCCCAGCCTTGAAGCCGTGTTCGGCGGCGTGCTGATCTCGTCGGGCGTGCATGTCTGGGTTGCCGACGAGCCAACCACTGACGACCGCAAAAAATGGATTGCGGCCCTCGATGAAATCACGGCGCGCAAACCTAAAATCGTGGTGCCGTCCCATCAGGTAGCCGGCGCACCGGACGGTCTGGCGGCCGTGGAATTCACCCGCGCCTATCTCCAGGCTTTCAATGAAGAAGCCGGGAAGTCGAAATCCAGCGTGGAACTGATCGCGGCGATGAAGCGTCGCTATCCCGATCTTCTTGACGTCTCGTCGCTGGAACTAGGAGCAAAGGTCGCCAAGGGTGAAATGAAGTGGGGCTGATGCGGCCTGGCTCGGGGGCAGGGCTGCATGCAGCCCTGACGCCCCACGGGTCCTATTTCCCGAGTTCGATCGAGCGCAGCCGCGCTGCCTCCACCGCCTCGGTCAGCAGCTTCGTCAGCCGCTCGCCGCCCATAAGCACGCCAAGTGCTGCGGCGGTCGTGCCGTTGGGGCTGGTGACCTGCTGGCGCAACACGCCGGGTTCCTCGCCGCTTTCAGCCGCGAGCGCGGCGGCGCCATAGACGGTCTGCATGGCGAGCAGCCTGGCGGTCTCGGACGGCAGCCCGGCCTTTTCGGCGGCAACCGTCAGCGCCTCGATGAAGTGGAAGATGTAGGCCGGACCGGATCCCGAAACCGCCGTCACCGCATCCATCAGGCCTTCGTTGTCGATCGTCGTCACCACACCGCTCGCCGACAGCAGTTCGGCAACGAAACGCCTGACATCGTCGGTAACCAGCGGGTTGGAGTACACCACCATCATGCCCTTGCCGATCGCCGCCGGCGTGTTCGGCATGCAGCGGATGATCGGCGCGAGATGGCCGAGGATTTGCTCGAAGGTGGCGACCGGCGTGCCGGCGGCGATGCTGACAAAGGTGGTCCTGCCGTCGCCGAAGCGCTTGTAGGCGGCGGTGACGTCACGGATGACCTGCGGCTTGACGGCGATGACGACGAGATCGGGCTCGGCGTCGGTCGGGATGCCGCTCGCGTCGGCGGCTACAAAGCAACCAAGGTGCTCGGCGCGCTTGCGCAGGTCGGCATTGGGCTCGACCACGAACACGGCTTGCGGCGCAAGCTTGCCGGATTTCAGCCAGCCCGCCAGCATGGCGTAACCCATATTGCCGCAGCCGGCGAGAACAAGCCTGATCGTCATTGAAGGCCCTCCGAGACAGGCTTCTCCTTAGACGCTCGCGGCGGAGCGGGGAAGTCCCTCAGCGGCGGCCAGATCAGGCCAGCCCGATCAAGATCGCCGGCGCACCGCGATCGGCCGCAGCGACACTTGCCGCAGGCCGAGCACGCCGAGCACGAAGAACAGCCAGACCGGGTCACCGCGGTGGAAGAAGAAGCTTTCGAGGAAAGCGTTGAGTGCCGTAAACAGCACCACCATCATGAAGAAGTCGCCGAGATAGATGTTCTCTTTGCGCGGCGGGATGCGCATGTAGTCGCGCAGCGGCGCGATCAGGAAGGTGTAGACCGCAACACACAGCGCCGGGATGCCCATCAGCACCGCAATGTCGAGATAGCCGTCATGGCCATGCACGATGGTCCTGATGTCCCAGGGTCGGTCGAAAGGCTGGTCCTGGCTGAGCAGTAGCGGCGTGCCCCAGAAACTTTCATAGCCGTAGCCGGTCCAGGGCTTCTTCGCCAGCATCTCGCCCGAGAACTCCCACAGCGTGGTGCGACCGGTATAGGTGAGGTCGGGGAAATAGGTCGCCGCCAGTTCCTTGACCGGCGGGATGAAGACGATGCCCAGCGTGCCGACCGCCGTGGCAATGATCGCCAGCGCAAACAGGATCGGCGTGCCGAACCGCATGCCGATCAGGCCTGGCAGCACCACGATCAGGATCGAGAACGGCACCAGGCCTGCCGTCGTCTTGGAACCGGTGTGCAGCATGAAGACCATCGCCGCGCAGAAGATCGCCACGCCCCAGAATCGCTGCCCGCGCCGAAAGAGATAGAGGCCGGCGAAGCTGAAGCAGGCCATGACCGGCCCGGCGATGTTCTTGTGGGCGAAGACGCCACGCCACAGGCCCGCATGTTCAGGCTCCTGCGAATCGGCCGTGTGCAAGGCTTCGTACGGAAACACGATGAGGCCGATATAGGACAGGCCAATGACGGCGATCGCGCAGAAGATGATGACTTTCGAGAAACTGTCGGCGTCGCGCGGCAGCACCAGGATCGTCGCTATGGTCAAAATGCCGAGCAGCGTGAAGAAGGCCGCGCGCATCGCTGAGGACGGGTCGGTCGCGTTGATGACCGAAAGCATGAAAAAGCCGAGCATCAGGATCCAGGACGGGCTGAGCAGCGAGCGCACCACCTTGGGGTCGGCGAACGTCAGCAGTGAGAAGATCGAAATCGCGCCGAGCGAACTGAAACCGAGCTGGTTGACGATGTCGCCGCCGTCGCCGGTCAGTTCAGCGCCTGCCGGCTGAAACGGCCGGAACGACACGATGATGACGGCAAACAACAGCGCGGCGATCGCCGTCGCCACGCCGTCGCGGGTGACGATGCTGCCCAGCAACAACTCGTCAGTTCTTCTCAGGCTGCCTGTATTGCTCATTGGCGTATCCGAATTCGGCAAGCACGCGGCCGAGCGCGACATAGACGGGGTAGAGCGCCGTCGACAGCGATCCTGTCCGCGCCAATTTGAGTGCGCCGCGCAATGGCGAGGCGGCAAGCAGTGCCAGGCTTTTGGCAAAAACCTTGATCCCGGCCAACGGTGTGCCGGCGCGCTTCTTCTTCTCGACCAGTGTCGAGATCACACCATTGCGCAGGCTGCGGGCACGGATCCAGTCGGCTTCGACGCGCCTGACTGGAACACCTTCGCGCACCTTGGCCTCGGCGCACCAGCCAAGCACAAAACCTTTCTGCGCCGACCGGCTGAGGAAATCGGAATCGCCGCCGCCCATGAAGTTGAATCGCAGGTCGAGGAAGGGCGGCCCCATCGCGGTCAGCACATTGCGCCCGACCAGGAGGTTGCCCGACGAATAGAGTGCGGCCACGCGCCCAGTCTCGCGATAGGGCGGCGCAAACACCGGGTGCTCGGCCCATTTGGCGTGAGCCGGATCCGCAAACACCGGCACTTGCGGCCCACCGACAATGTCGGCGCCAAGCGTCTCCGCCGCCTTGCACATCCGCTCCAGCCAGTCGGCATCGGCGATCTCGTCATCGTCGATGACCAGCAGATGGCGAAAGTCAGGAAAATGCAGGATCGCCGTCTGCCAGCCGGCATTGTAGGCGCTGCAATTGCCGCGCTCATGCGCGACGATGACCATGCCCTGGATATCGCCGCGCTCGAACAGCGGCACTGCCGCCTTGGCGCCTTCACGCGCCTCGGCCTCGTTCTCGATGACGATGACGGCGAAACGCCTGGCGGTCTTTTGCGCCTTCAGCGACGCCAGCGTTTCCAGGAGCAGTTGCGGTCGCTTGAAGGTCGGCAGCGTGATGACGGCTTCGATGGTCTCGGCGGCGAGCCCCGGAGAGCGTCCCGCGATCGATACCGAACCATCCGATGACAAAGGGATCATCCGCTCCAGCCGCATGTATTAAATCTGGCTTCCGATAGCACCGCGATGATAACGTTTCGTTAATCACCTTTCGCAGCGGGCCTGCTGATCGGTGCCTTTCATCCGTTGCGTTGCGTGACTTAATCAAGGGTTCACCCAGCTTTGCTAGTGGCTGACGCCTGGATAGGTGAGATGCATCTGCTGTTCGCCACATCGATCGTGCCCGACGGCGCACTCGCTTCGGGCTATGAGATCGCCAACGCTGCGATCATCGCCGCCTTGCGGCGCGCCGGCGTGCGCGTCACCGTCATCGGCTTCATCTGGCCGGGCAAGGCGCCAAGCGACGCCGAAAACACCATCGTGCTCGGCGCCGTCGACGTGCGCACGGAAAGCGCCTCGGCGACGCGGAAGCTCGCCTGGCTCGGCAAGGCGGTGCTGTCAGGGCTCACCTTCGCTTCCGTGAAGTTGCGCGCGGTTTCCGACAGCGAAGTCGGCGCCGCGATCGAGCGTGCCGGTCCTTTCGACGGTTATGTCTTGAATTCCGTGCAGTTTGCCGGCGCCTTCGAAAAACTGTTCGCCGACCGTCCCTCGATCTTTGTCGCCCACAATGTCGAACATGCTTCGGCAAGGGAGAACGCGTCCGCGGCAAGCAGTCGCTTCCAGCGCCTGCTGTTCGCCCGCGAGGCCAGGCTGCTCAAGACCGTGGAGGAGCGGCTCTGCCGCCAGGCCCGCTTTGTCTTCACGTTAGCCGAGGAAGATCGCGCGGCACTCGGCGTTGCCTCCGACGACCGCTCGGCGGTGCTGCCGCTGGTGACCACTGCCACGGCGGCCAAGCCGGTAAAGCCGCGCCGCATCGATTACGACGCGGCGTTGATCGGCACCTGGACCTGGCAGCCGAACCGCATCGGCCTCGACTGGTTCCTGGAAAAAGTCGTGCCGCATCTTCGTCGGAATTTTCGCATCAGGATCGCCGGCAACATGCCGTCCGATATCACCTCTGCGCATCCCGGTGTCGAATTCGTCGGCCGCGTGCCCGACGCGCAGGCTTTCGTGCGCGGTGCCGCTGTCATTCCGCTGATCAGCACCGCCGGCAGCGGCGTTCAGCTCAAGACTATCGAAACCTTCGAACTCGGCCTGCCGTCGGTCGCCACCAGCCGCTCGCTGCGCGGCATCGACCATCGCCCGACCAATTGCGTGGTGTTGGACGATCCGGCTGCCTTCGCCGGCGCGCTGGAAGCGGCGGCGGCCGATGTCAGGGATGTCGACGGCAGCGCCTTCCATCGCCGGCAGATCAAGGAACTGGACGACGCCATCAGGCTCGGTCTGGAAAGGCTCGGGCCGGTCGGGCAGGAGGTGTTTGCATGAACATGCACACCGCCCGCGCCGCCCTAGGGCTCGATACGCTGAAGACGATCCTCGGCATTTCGGTCCTCGCCATCCGCTGGGATGACGCGATCGCGCTGCTGGCCCGGCTGATTACCGAGCGGCGCTTCACCAAGGTCAGTTTTCTCAACGCTCACAATGCCAACATCGCCTATACCGATCCGGTCTTTGCCGAAGCGCTCGACGATTTCCTCATCCTGCCCGACGGCGTCGGCGTCGATCTGGCGGCAAAGCTGCTCTACGGCGCGCCATTCCCGGACAATCTCAACGGCACCGATTTCATTCCGGCCTTTCTGCAGGCATCGGCAAGGCCGCTGACCGTCGGGCTGCTTGGCGCCACCCGCGCCAACGCCGAGGCGGCGTCGGTCAAGCTGGCTGCCCTGGCCGTGCAGCACAAATTCGTCGTCATCCATGACGGCTATTTCTCGCCCGCGGAAGAGCAGGCAATCGTCGACCGCATCGAGGCATTGCGGCCCGACGTGCTGCTTGTCGCCATGGGCGTGCCGCGCCAGGAATTGTGGATCGCCCGCCATATCGATGCCCGCCATTGCACGCTGCCGGTCGCCGTCGGTGCGCTGCTCGATTTCCTCTCCGGCTCGGTGCCGCGGGCGCCCCTGTGGATGCGCCAGTTGAGGCTCGAATGGCTGTTTCGCCTGTGCATCGAGCCGGGCCGGCTGTGGCGCCGCTACGTCGTCGGCAACCCCGTGTTCCTGTGGCGTGTCGTCAAGCAGAAATTCTCGCATCGGCCCAAGCCTGCCGGAGAGCTGCGGTGAACAGCCGCTTCGTGCCTGATACCACCGTCGACACGGGTGTCCTGCCGCAGACGCCGACAGCGGCGGTGGTGACCGCCAGCTATGCGCCGGATTTCGAGCGCTGCCGTCTGCTTTGCGAGACCCTCGACCGCCATGTCTCCGGCGTGGCGCATCACTACATTCTGGTTGAGCATCGCGACGTGGCGCTGTTTCGCCAATTGGAAAACAGCCGCCGCACTGTCGTCGACGAGCGTGACCTGCTACCGCGCTGGCTGCGCGTGTTCGACGATCCGATGAGCCTGTTTCGCCGCCGCATCTGGCTAAGCTTCAAGACCCAGCCGTTGCGCGGCTGGCATGTGCAGCAGCTGCGCCGCATCGCCATCGCCGCGCATGCGGGGGAAGACGTGCTGGTCTTCTGCGATTCCGACGTCGCCTTCCTCAAGCCTTTCGATCTCAGCGCCTTCTGGAGCGACGGCAAGGTGCGGCTGTTCCGGCGCGACTGCGTGCTGTCGAGTGACGGCCACGATGAGCATCGCATCTGGTCGCGCAATGCGGCCTCGGCGCTTGGCATCGATCCGTTGGAAATTTCGACCCACGACTACATTTCGACGCTGATCGCCTGGCGTCGGCAGACCGTGATAGCGATGTGCGCCGAGATCGAGAAGGTCCATGGCCGGGGCTGGGTCGAGGTCATCGGTTCGGCACGAAGATTCTCCGAATGCATGATCTACGGCCGCTATGTCGACGAGGTGCTGCAAGGCGCCGGCCATTTCCACTGCTCGGAAGAATTCTGCCGCGTGCACTGGACCGGTGAGGCGCTGTCGGATGACGAATTTCGCAGCTTCGTCGCCGCCATGGCGCCGGGGCAGGTGGCGATCGGCATGCAATCCTTCATCGGCACCGATATCGGCCGCATCCGACGTCTGATCGGGGTGGACTAGATAGCCTTGGCGGGTCTGCGCAGCGCCGAGTAGGTCAGCAGCGCCGAGGCGAGATAGAGCAGCAGGAACACGACATTGAGCGACAGCACCAGCGTGGGCGTGTCGGCAATCGTGGTCAGCACATAGGTCAACAGCACCGCCTTCAGCCCGGCCAGCAGGCCGAGATTGAGAGCGCGGATCGCTGTCTGGCCGCGCGCGAACAGCAGCTCGGCTTGATATTCGACCAGGTTGCGCAGTCCCGGAACGCCGATTGCCAACGCCACCAGCGGTGCTGCCTCGGCGACATTGCGGCCAAGCGCATTGGGGAAGAAATGCAGCACGATGCCGAGTGCGGCCAGCGCCAGTGTCGACACCAGGAACACGCCGGCTTCGATGCCGCTTTTGACCCGCAGTCGCGACAACAATTCCGGCGCCCGCATCATTCGCTGCACCAGCATCATCGAGAAGGTGCGGATCGGGATTGCCGTCAGATCGACCAGCCGCATGATGATGGCATAGATGCCGGCCAGATGCGGCCCGCCGATCGCCAGCACGAGCAGCTTGTCGAATTCCGACTGCAGGTAGAACAGCACTTCGGCGCCGGCGACATAGATCGAATCGGCAAGCCGTCTGAGGTAGAGCTCGGTGCGCAGCCTGAGCCGCTGGCGTGGATAGTAGAAGCCGAAGGCGAGCAGCAGTGAGGCGGCGTTGGCGCCGATATAGAACAACGACCACACCCAGACGCTGTGTTGCCCCGACAGCATGAACAGCACCGCGCCGAGCGCGCGGAACGCCGTGGTCACGATAGATAGCATGGCGGCGCGGCCGAACTTGCCAAGCCCGTTGTTGACGATCAGTACCACTTCGACCGGCCGCCACAAAAGGGCTTCGGCAAAGACGATTGCGGCAAAGACGGCCAGCGGCACGGTGCTGGCGAAGAAGATCAGGTAGAGGCCCCAGGAGGCCGCCGCCAGCAGCGGCAGCGACACGGCGCCAAGCAGCAGGAAGCCGGCGGTGAAGGTGCCGATCAGATTGGGGCGGATGGTGGCTGTGCGGTAGAGCGCCGAGATGAAGCCGAAGGCCAGGATCCGCGACAGCATGACGCCAGCCGCCGAGGCGGTGGCGAACATGCCGAACTCGGCGATCGACAGCGTGTTGGCGAGTGCGATGAAATAGGCGAGCGAGAACACCAGCCGCCCGCCGGCGCCACTGATGGCCGAGAGATAGTCGCGGACCAGCCCCCGTCGTTCGGCCACGAAGGTACCGATCCGGGCGAATGTCCGCCTTTGCGGTGTGTCGCTGGCCTGCATCATGTCGAGGAATGCCATAGGCCGGAAAGTTTAACGCGCGGTTCTGACCACCCCTTTTTACGCTCTCGACAATGTGCTGCAGAAGCGAGAAACTTCGGCTTCGGGCCAAAGAAATTAACCTTTTGTTTCCCATGCCTGTTTAGCGTGGCTTAACGATTGGCCGACCGCCGCTCCCAAGCCGCCAAGGGTAAAGTTTCGAGACAATGGTCGACAGGGAAAACCGTGAAGACTGGAGGCGCGAGCGCTCCCTCCTGGCGCTCGGCAAAGCTGTGCGCGGCGACGAAGCGCCGGATGCGTCGCCGGTCTCCATCGGCGACCGGGCCGATCCGTCATGGCGCGAGGACGCCGCAACGCGTCACCGGATCGCCCGCTCGCAACGCGAGGCGCAGTCGAACCCGCCACGCGAAGCGGCGCCCGAGTCGCCGCGGTTCCAGGCCACCGACACATGGTCAGAGGCAGGCACGACTGAGGAGCCTGTTCAGCGTCAGGAGCCTGCCCGTGGTTTCAATGGCTCTCGCTCCGCCTATGATGCCCGCTATGCCGGCGACCCGCAGCGGCGGGACCGCGACGATGATGACGGGCAGGAATGGACGCCGCTGATCGATCCGGTCCAGGTTATCAGAGGCATCACGCGATCCAAGCTGCTCATCGTCTCGACGACAATATTGGGAACGATGCTGGGCGTCGCAATTGCCGTGTCGACGCCGAAGAAATACGAGGCCACCACACAATTGGTTATCGAGCCGGGCGACCTGAAGCTTTCGGATACCGATCTCACCCAACCCGTCGGGCAGCCCGACGCGGCGCTGGCCGTTGTCGAGACCCGCATCAAGATGGTGACGTCCGGGAAGGTACTCGACAGGGTCGTCACTGATCTCAACCTCGCCGACAATCCCGAATTCAACGGGCAGGGGTCCGGTGGCCTCGGCGTCATGTCGCTGATCCGCTCGATACTGTCACGCCAGGATGGACCAGGCGGCGCCGATGACACCCGTCGCCAGGCGCTGGCCGTCAGCAATCTGGCCAAGAGCCTGTCGGTCGAGCGCAGCGGCAAGACTTTTGTCGTTTCCATCAGCGCCACCACTCAAAATGGAGAGTTGTCGAAGCAGATCGCCAATATGACGAGCGATGTCTTCCAGCAGGAAGCGGCCCAGTATCAGTCCGTAATGGCCGGACGCGCGACGGACCAGCTGACGGACAAGCTCAGTGCTCTGCAACAGGATGTCGAGGCGGCCGAGCGCAAGGTTGAGGATTTCAGGGCCACGCATGACCTCGTCGACGCGCAGGGCCATCTGATCAGCGACGACCAGATGCTGAAGCTCAACGAGCAGCTCTCCATCGCCCGTGCCCGCACGCTGGAACTGAACGCCCGGGCGGCGTCGGCGCGTTCGCTGGACGTCAATTCGGTTATCAACGGCACTTTGCCGGAAGAGATCAACTCCAACACGATGAGCGAACTGCGCGCGCAATATGCGGCGTTGAAGCAGGAAGCCGACCGCGCCGCCGTGCGGCTTGGGCCGCGTCATCCCGAATACCAGGCGCTCAGCGCCCAGCTGGACGGCTCGCGCGAGCGCATATCAGGCGAATTGCGCCGCATCGCCTCGTCGCTGCAGGTCGACTTGAAGCGCGCGGTCCAGCTCGAGCAGGATCTCGCTTCTCGCATGGCTCAGGCAAAGGTCCAGAGCGGCGACGTCAACAGCGACCTGGTCACCTTGCGCGAATATGAGCGTGACGCCACCGCCAAGCGCTCCGTCTACGAACAATATCTTCTGCGCGCCAAGCAGACCGGCGAACAGATCAAAATCAACACCACCAACATCAACGTGCTGACCGAAGCGCAACCGCCACTTGAACCGAACGGGCCGTCGCGGGCTGCGATCGCGCTGGCCGGCCTGCTGCTCGGCCTTGCCGCCGGCATCGGTCTCGGTGCGATGCGTGGCGCCATTGCAAGCCTGCGCGACGCCGCCAATTCGCGTTCGCGTGGCCGGATGGAGGAACCCCGGCCATCGATCGAGGACAGGGCCTATCGGGCAGCGCCACCGATAACACCTGCAACGCCTCCTGTGCCTCCGGTGACGGTTGCTCCGACCCGGAAGCCAGGTCTGTTCCACGGCATGCTGTCAGTGGTGCGCAATGCCATGCCAGGCGGCGAGACGTCGCAAGAAAAACCCACAAGCATGGGCCGCACCCAACCAGCGGCGCCCGCTATCGCTGAGCGCAGAGTGCCGGTGCAGGAGCCCGTGGGCTATCGTCAGCCGGACTCCCGGCAAGAGGGTCCGGACGCCTATCCCTATGGGCAGCTGCCTGGCTACGCGCAGCCCGCTGACTACGCCTACTCGCAGGCCCAGCCGATGCCGGCAGCGCCCGAGAGGTGGTCTCCTCCGCAGCCGGCCGAGGCGGTGCCGGACGACCAGCAGGCGCAAATCGACGATATCCGCGCCGGTCTGCGCGAATTTCGCGAGGCAGTCCGCGAGCTCACCGAAAACCGTTCGCGCCGCCGCTATTTCTGAGCCCGTCAGCACGGAATAAAAGCTGCCGGTTTCGAGTTTACGGCATCTGACGGCGCTTTGACGGGATTGCCCAAGCGAAATTTCGTGAAAATGCCGCGCAGCATGGCGCTCAAAAAGCGCTGCCGTCGGGCTTGACCCGAATGGGCGGAACGTTTGGAACAACGACATGCACGAAACAACGTTCAAGGCGCGCGCCGCGCCTTGGCTGGAATGATGTCGAGGATGGTTCATGGCCGAAGTGATTGACGGAAAGATCGTCGCCGCAGACGTGGTTCAGAAGGTCAAGGCCTTGACCGAGGACCTGGTTGCCAAGGGCAAGGCCAAGCCCGGCCTGGCGGTGGTCATCGTCGGCGAGGATCCGGCAAGCCAGGTCTATGTCGCCTCAAAATCGCGCACCGCCAAGGAATGCGGCTTTCATTCGCTGCAGCACACGCTGCCGGCCGACACATCCGAAGAGGCACTGCTCAAGATCATCGGCGAGCTGAATGCCGATCCCGCCGTAAACGGCATCCTGGTGCAGCTGCCGCTTCCCGCCCATATCGATGCCGGCAAGATCATTCAGGCCATCTCGCCGCAAAAGGATGTCGACGGCTTCCATTTCATCAATGTCGGCAAGCTCGGCACCGGCGAACTCGAAACCGCCTTCGTGCCCTGCACCCCTGCGGGCTCCATGCTTCTGATCGAACGCGTGCGCGGCAAGGACCTTTCCGGCCTCAATGCGGTGGTCGTCGGCCGCTCCAACATTGTCGGCAAGCCGATGGCCAATCTGCTGCTTGCCGCCAACTGCACCGTCACCATCGCCCATAGCCGCACCAGGGACCTGCCGGCGCTGGCCCGTACCGCCGACATATTGGTGGCTGCCGTCGGCCGGCCCGAAATGGTCAAGGGCGACTGGGTCAAGCCGGGCGCCACCGTGATCGATGTCGGGATCAATCGCATCGCCGCACCCGAGAAGGGCGAGGGCAAAACCCGCCTCGTCGGCGACGTCGCCTATGCCGAGGCAGCGAAGGCGGCCGGCGCGATCACCCCCGTGCCCGGCGGTGTCGGACCGATGACCATTGCCATGCTGATGGCCAATACGTTAGCCTCTGCCTACCTTGCGGCCGGCTTGAAGCGGCCTTCCTTCTGACCCAGAAAGCAGCTTCTTTGCCGAACCCCAGTATTCCCTCTGAACGGCCGGTCATGGATGATCCCGTTCAAGGCGGCCGGCAATTCGCGTTCCTGCTGGTCGACAAGTTTTCGATGTTTTCGCTGGCAGCGGCGATCGACACTTTCCGCTCGGCCAACCGCCTGCTCGGCCGCGATTTCTATGGCTGGACGACGGTTTCGGCCGACGGCGACTCCGTCATGGCCTCCAACGGCCTGCCGCTCAAGATCGACTACGCGGTCGCCGATCTGCCGCCGGTCGACATCCTGTTCGTCTCGGTCGGACTGACCACCGAATTCCCCGGCAAGAGCAAGGTGCTGGCGGCGCTGCGCAGCTGGGGCCGGCGCGGCAACGCGCTCGGGGCGCTGTCGGTCGGCTCTTATCTTCTGGCCGAAGCCGGCCAGCTCGAAGGCTATCGCTGCACCATCCACTGGGAGAACCGCGCCGGCTTCGTCGAGCGCTTTCCCGACATCAACTGCACCGGCAACGTCTTCGAGATCGACCGCAAGCGCTACACCTGCGCCGGCGGCACCACCTCGATCGACCTGATGCTGGAGATCGTGCGTGGCGATTTCGGCTCGAACCTCGCCAATGGCGTCGCCAACCAGTTCCAGCACGAGCGCATCCGCTCCGCCGGCGACCGCCAGCGCGTCGGGCCGGAGCGTGACCTGACCGGCAAGTCGGAGAAGCTCAGGCGCATCGTCGAACTGATGGCCGACCATCTCGACGAGCCCTTGTCGGCGGTGCAGCTCGCCAAGTCGGCGGGCCTGTCGGTGCGCCAGGTCGAGCGCCTGTTCCTGCGCCATCTGAGCGTCACGCCCGGCCGCTATTACATGCGGCTCAGGCTCGAGCGAGCGCGCGAATTGCTGCGTCAGACCAATATGCCGATCCTCGATGTGGCCATCGCCACCGGCTTCACCTCGCACTCCTATTTCGCGCAGAGCTACCGGCTGCAGTTCGGCCGTCCGCCTTCCGAAGAGCGGCGCACCACCTACTG
Source organism: Mesorhizobium sp. P2_F5 (assembly GCF_056403715.1). Lineage (NCBI taxonomy): Bacteria > Pseudomonadati > Pseudomonadota > Alphaproteobacteria > Hyphomicrobiales > Phyllobacteriaceae > Mesorhizobium > Mesorhizobium sp. P2_F5. The sequence goes on from NZ_JBFUEY010000017.1 coordinate 93,121, forward strand.
ATGCGGTGCTGAGCCAGCCTCGGAACAGGCCTCGGCCAGCGCCGGTCCTGTTACACTGCAACCGTTAGTGACCGCTCGAGGCTTGTGTCCGAACGCGCTGTCAAATAGCTTCCGGCGCGGACCAGAGGGCGGCCTCAAGGAGATTTCCATGGCGGGACTTTTGCGGAGCGTCGCTGCGGCGCTGCTCCTTTTGTCGATGACTACGCTCGGCTTTGCCGCGAACAAGGTCATCATCATTCTTGACGCTTCAGGCTCGATGTGGGCCCAGATCGACGGCAAGCCGAAGCTCGAAATCGCGCGCGAATCGCTCAGGACCGTGCTGCAGTCGGTCCCCGCCGACGACGAGATCGGCTTCATGGCCTATGGCCACCGCGAAAAGGGCAGCTGCGAGGACATCGAGCTGATCGTGCCGCCGCAGGCCGGCTCGGCAAGCGCCATTTCAGCCGCTGCCGACAGCCTGAAATTCCTCGGCAAGACGCCGCTGACCGCTGCCGTCAAACAGGCGGCCGAAGCCCTAAAATACACCGAGGACAAGGCGACTGTCGTTCTCATCACCGACGGGCTTGAAACCTGCGGCGGCGACCCGTGCGCGCTGGGCAAGGAGCTGGAAGCGTCGGGTGTCGACTTTACCGCCGACGTCGTCGGCTTCGGCCTGACCGCCGACGAGGGCAAGCAGATCGCCTGTCTCGCCGACAACACCGGCGGCAAATACATCCAGGCCTCGGACGAGAAGGCGCTGCAGGAAGCGCTGGTCGAAACCGTCGCTGCGCCGGCCCCGGCACCCGCGCCTGAACCCGCGCCGGCGCCTGCCCCGGCACCGGCGCCCGAACCGGCCAAGCCCGAATTCAATTTCATACCGAGCGCGGTCATGGCCGAAGGCGGCGATCCGATCACCGATGGCAATGCCTGGGAGGTCTACAAGGCCAAGCCCGATGGCACGCGTGGCGAGTCCGTCACCACCCAGTACAACAGCTACGAGGCCAATCTCGAGCCGGGCGACTATATCGTCGTCGCGCGCGCCGACGAGGCCCAGGTGGAACAGAAGCTCAAGATCGAGGCCGGCCAGGTCTACAAACCGCTCTTCACCTTGAACGCCGGTACCATGCTCATCCATCCGAAGGCCTACCAGGGCGCCGATATCAGTGACGAGGCTCATGTCGACTTCGCCTTCCCGGGCGGCAGCACCACTCACTATGGCGACACCAAGATCATCGTGCCGGCGGGCGAACAGAAGGTCATGGTGGCGATCGGCACCGGCTCGGTGAGCGAGACCATCCAGCTCGCCGCCGGCCAGACGATCGAAAAGGACATCGTCGTCGGCGTCGGTCATGCCGTCGTCAACGCCTACTACACCGCAGGTGGCGACAAGGCCGACTCGTCGGGCATCAGCATCCAGATCGTCAAGGCCAAGAAAAAGATCGACGGCTCGCGCGAAGATGTCGCCCATTCCTATGGCCCGGACAGCAAGTTCTGGCTGCCGCCGGATGACTATGTCGCGGTCACCGCGCTCGACCTCGCCACCGTGGAGCAGCCGTTCAGCGTCAAGGCCGGCGATAACCGGGATGTCAAGGTGACGCTCGATGCAGGCGTGCTGGCCATGTCGGCCCCAGGCGCCTACTCGATCGAGGTGCTGTCGTCGAAGAAGGACATCCAGGGCAACCGCAAGGCGCTTGGCTTGAGCTATGGCGACACCTGGCAGCAGACCATCCCGGCCGGCGACTATGTCGTCGTCCGCCACATGTCCGGTGAAGGCCAGGACAAGGAAATGCCGGTGACGGTCAAGGCCGGCGAACGGACCGAGATTACGGTCCAGCCGTAATTGGCGTTTCATCCCAAACGAAAAAAGGGCGGCCTTGAGCCGCCCTTGTTATATCTCGTGGAATGATGGCTCAGGCCGTGCCGAAAGCGCTGGCGCCATGGTCCGCACGGCCGACCAGCTGGCGGAAACCGGCGAACAGCTCGCGGCCGAAGCCGAACTCGTTGCCGATGAGGTCGGCGTCCGCCGTGCGGCGCAGCGCCAGCTCCGGCCCTGGCACCAGCACTTCGAGCGTACCGGCGTCGGCGTCGAGGCGGATAATGTCGCCGTCGTGGATCCTGGCGATGGGCCCTTCCTCGACCGCTTCCGGCGTCACATGGATTGCCGCCGGCACCTTGCCGGAAGCGCCCGACATGCGCCCGTCCGTCACCAGCGCGACGCGCTGGCCGCGATCCTGCAGGATGCCGAGCACAGTGGTCAGCTTGTGCAGTTCCGGCATGCCGTTGGCTTTCGGCCCCTGGAAGCGGATGACGGCGATGAAGTCACCGGTGAGCGTACCGGCTTTGAAGGCCTCATTCAAACCTTGCTGGCTGTCGAACACCTTGGCCGGCGCCTCGATGACGCGGCGTTCCGGCTTCACGGCCGAGGTCTTGATGACGGCATGCCCGAGATTGCCCGCCAGCACCTTCAGGCCGCCGGTCGGCTGGAAGGCCTTGGCGAAGGGCGCCAGCACCTTCTCGTCGCCGCTCTGCAGCGGTGAGGCCTCGCGCACCACGCTGCCGTCTTCGCCAAGCCTGGCCTCGACCGCATATGGCCTGAGGCCTTCGCCCCACACCGTCTGCACATCCTCATGCAGGATGCCTTCGTCGAGCAGTTCGCGGATCAGGAAGCCGAGCCCCCCGGCGGCATGGAAATGGTTCACGTCGGCAAGCCCGTTCGGATAGACGCGGGCGAGAAGCGGCACCGCCTCGGACAGGTCGGAAATGTCCTGCCAGGTCAGCGCAATGCCGGCCGCCGCAGCCATGGCGATGAGATGGATGGTGTGGTTGGTCGAGCCTCCGGTGGCGTGCAGGCCGACGACGCCGTTGACGAAAGAGCGTTCGTCGATCATGCGGCCGACCGGCGTGTAGGCATTGCCGAGCGCGGTGATCGCCAGCGCCCGCTTTGTCGCTTCTCTGGTCAGCGCGTCGCGCAGCGGCGTGCCCGGATTGACGAAGGAGGCGCCGGGCGTATGCAGGCCCATGATCTCCATCAGCATCTGGTTGGAGTTGGCGGTGCCGTAGAAGGTGCAGGTGCCCGGCCCATGATAGGATTTGGACTCGGCCTCGAGCAGTTCGGCGCGTCCTGCCTTGCCCTCGGCATAGAGCTGGCGGACCTTGGCCTTCTCGTCATTGGGCAGGCCCGTCGTCATCGGTCCGGCCGGTACGAACACCGCCGGCAGATGGCCGAAGGTGAGTGCCGCGATCACCAGCCCGGGCACGATCTTGTCGCAGACGCCGAGATAGACGGCGGCGTCGAACATGTTGTGCGACAGGCCGATTGCCGCGGCCATGGCGATCACGTCGCGTGAGAACAGCGACAACTCCATGCCGGGCTGTCCCTGGGTCACGCCGTCGCACATGGCCGGCACGCCACCGGCCACTTGCGCGATGCCACCAACTTCCTTCGCGGCTTCCTTGATCAGCGCCGGAAACGTCTCGAAGGGCTGATGCGCCGACAGCATGTCGTTGTAGGAGGTGATGATGCCGAGGTTCGGGACCTTGTCGGCGCCGAGCGCCAGCTTTTCAGTCGGGCTGCAGACGGCAAATCCATGCGCGAGGTTGCCGCAGGACAGCACCGAACGGTTGGCGGTGCGGTTAGATGCCTCGGCGATGCGGCCGAGATAGCGCTCGCGGCCGGCTTTCGAGCGCTGGCGGATGCGTTCCGTAATGGCTTCGATGTCGCGTCTGGCTGTCATGGTCGGTCCTTTCGAGCCCCGGAAGAACGTCCTCCACCGTCTGCCGGGACTGCTTTCGTGAAATCAGGGTGCCCAGAACACCTCTACAGGTATGGGTGCTGCTTCGAGCACTTTGCGAATGGGCTTCTTCGCACCCGGTCCCATCGCATCCTCGAAGGCGGTGCGTTTGTCCTTGCCTTCGATATGCAGCGCGATGAAGCCGGCGGCGATGATACGCGCCATCGATAGTGTCAGCCGTGGCTCGCCGCCGCTCGGTGCATGCACCGGCAGCACAATCCTCTGCGAGGCGGGATCGAGCAAGGCGGGCAGATTGTCGGCGTCGGGAAAGAACGACGCGGTGTGGCCGTCGCCGCCCATGCCGAGCACGACGACGTCGAGCGGCCAGGGCAATGCCTTGAGTGCCGTGTCGTCGGACGCCGCGGCAGTCTCGATGCTTGCGGCCCCGTGATACATCGGCACGAAGTGAGCGGCGGCCGCGGCATTCTGGAGCAGGTTGGCGGCAACCAGCCCGGCATTCGAGCGCGGCGAGGAGGCGGGCACGAACCGTTCGTCGACCAGTGTTACCGTCACCTTGTTCCAGGCGATCGGAATGGCCGAAAGTGCTGCAAAGAACTTCGCCGGCGTGGTGCCGCCGGAAACGGCAAGGAGAGCCGTGCCGCGCTCTTCGATGGCCTTGGTCAGGCGCGCCGCGACATTGCCGGCAAGGGCCGCCGCCAGGTCCTGGCGCCCGGCAAAGCCGTTCCAGCTATAGGCGGGCTCGCTCAATTGCTCTCGTGCCATGTCCGCCCGTCGCGTTCGATCAGCGCAATCGAGGCCGAGGGGCCCCATGTGCCGGCCGTATAGCCTTGCGCCTCCTGCCTGGCGCTTTCCCAGGCGTTCTGGATCGGATCGATCCACTTCCATGCCGCCTCGACTTCGTCGCGGCGCATGAACAGCGTCTGGTTGCCGCGCACGACATCCATGATCAGTCGTTCATAGGCATCCGGTGCGCGGCCGTCGAAAGATGTTGCAAAGCTCATGTCGAGCGGGATCTGGCGCAGCCGCATGCCGCCCGGACCCGGATCCTTGATCATGATGAACTGCTTGACGCCTTCGTCGGGCTGCAGCCGGATGACCAGCTGGTTGGCGAAGATCGGTCCGGCGCTGTCGCCAAAGATCGAATGCGGGATCGGTTTGAACTCGATGACGATTTCAGAGACCCGGGTCGCCAGGCGCTTGCCGGTTCGCAGGTAAAACGGCACGCCCGCCCAGCGCCAGTTGCCGATCTCGGCCTTGATGGCGACGAAGGTCTCGGTGTTGCTGTCCTTGCCGAGCTCCTCGACATAGCCTTTCACGGCGCCGCCGGATGAGGCGCCGGCACGGTACTGGCCGCGCACGGTGTGCTTGGGCGCGTCATTGCCGTTGATGCGCTTGAGCGCGCGCAGCACCTTCAGCTTCTCGTCGCGCACGGCGTCCGCATCCATCGACGACGGCGCCTCCATGGCGACCAGGCACAAGAGCTGCAGAATGTGATTCTGCACCATGTCGCGCAGTGCGCCGGCCTTGTCGTAATAGGTGACGCGGTCTTCGAGGCCGACGGTCTCGGCGACCGTTATCTGCACATGGTCGATATGGGCTGAGTTCCACAGCGGCTCGTAGAGCGCATTGGCAAAGCGCAGCGCCATCAGGTTCTGCACCGTCTCCTTGCCGAGATAGTGGTCGATACGGAAGATCTGGCTTTCGTGGAAATCGTCGCCGACCAAATCGTTGAGCTTGCGCGCCGAGTCGAGGTCGCGGCCGATCGGCTTTTCCAGCACGATGCGCGAATTCGGCGTGATCAGATTGTGCGTTTTCAGCTGGTGCGAGATATCGCCGAACAACGCCGGTGCCACCGCCAGGTAGAAGGCGCGGATGCGGTCGCTGTCACCGATCGCCTTTTTCAGCTTGTCGAAGCCGGCGCCCGTCGTCGCGTCGGCCGACACGTAGGACAGCCGCGCCAGGAACGTCTTCAGTTCCTTGGCGTCGATATCGGCCGGCTTGACGTGGTCGGAAATCGCCTGCTTGGCGAAAGCCTGGAATTCCTCGTCGCTCATCTTCGAGCGCGACGTGCCGATGATGCGGGTCGGCTCGGAAAACTGATGGTCGCGCTGGCGATGGTAGAGCGACGGCAGGAGCTTGCGTTCCGACAGGTCGCCGGTGCCGCCGAAAATGATAAAGTCGAAAGGATCGACGGGGATGATCTGGCTGGTCATGGTCTGTCCGCTTTGACGCCGCACACTGTGACGCGGCTGGGTATAATCTAATCGATTTAAATTTGCCAGTGCCATGGTGTCACATCAGGGACCAATCACTGCATATTGATTCGGTCCAAATGTGCCTTGACACTGGCTGCCACCCTGAGGCTTTTCGTCAAGCTATGGTCCCGGGGAGCTTTCGCGCCTGCAACATAGAGCGGGAATGTGACGAAAGCTAATGCATGTCGCCCAGAAGTGTGCAGCGGTTCTGGGAGATCGACATGCATCAAAACAAAGAGAGAAATGCGCTTGCGAGGTGATCTTCAATGAGCGGGAAAAGCATGCGTCTGGAAAACAAGGTCGCCGTCATCACTGGTGCTGCCGCGGGCTTCGGCGAAGGCATGGCCAGGCGCTTTGCCGAAGAGGGTGCAAAGGTGGTTGTCGCCGACCTCAACGCCAGGGGCGCGGAGCGTGTTGCCGCCGAGATCGGCGAGGCCGCGATCTGGACCCAGACCGACGTTTCGCAGCGTTCCGAATTCGACGAGATGGTCTATGCCGCAAAAAGCGCCTTCGGCCGCATCGACATCATGGTCAACAATGCTGGCTACACCCATCGCAACGGCGACATGCTCGACGTCGACGAGGCGACCTTCGACCTGATCACCGCAGTCAACATAAAGGCAATCTATCACGCCGCACTTGCCGTGGTGCCGATCATGGAGCGGCAGGGCGGCGGCGTCATCCTGACCACGGCTTCGACCGCGGGTCTGCGGCCGCGGCCGGGCCTCACCTGGTACAATGCCTCGAAGGGCTGGGCGATCACCGCCACCAAATCAATGGCGGTCGAGCTCGCGCCGAAGAACATCCGCGTCAACTGCCTTTGCCCCGTTGCCGGCGAAACCGGCATGCTGGAGAAGTTCATGGGCGCCGATACGCCCGAAATCCGCGAGAAGTTCCGCGCCTCGATCCCGCTCGGCCGTCTGTCGACGCCGCTCGATATCGCCAACGCCGCGCTCTGGCTTGCATCGGATGAAGCCGCCTTCATCACCGGCGTGGCGCTGGAAGTCGACGGCGGACGCTGCATCTGAGCAATTCGGGAAGTACCTCTCTGTTCGCAATCCATGGCGGACAGAGCAACGTCAGCAAGAGGTCGCATCGGTTTGCCGGCCGGCCGAGGAACGAGCAGTTGACGTCGTCACACCGGGCCCCAGTTTGACTCCACGATCCACCGAAAGGCACAATGGATCGAGGATAGTGTTGGCGGGTGATGAAGATCAGGCAGCAGAAAAGCCGCTACGATCTGGGCTGGCGGCTGCGGCTTTACCTGGCCAGGCGTGCGCGGGCGCGAAGCAAAGCGACCTTCATCGGCATTACCGGAAGTTCCGGCAAGACGACGGCGGGGAGCCTGCTTGGACATATCCTGGCCGGCCACGGTTCGGTCTATACACAGGTTCTGGCCAACACGATGAAACTGCTGGTCAGCACGCTATCCAGGCGAATGAGGAAGGGCGGCAAAACCGATTACGTCGTCTTCGAGGCGGCTGCGTTCGGCCCGGATACAATGAAGCCGATGGCCGAGTTGCTTCGCCCCGATGTCGCTGTTGTCACCATGGTCCGGCTGGAGCATCGCGCCAGTTTCAAGACTCTGGAAAACGTTGCGCATGAAAAGCACGCACTGGTCGCGGCGCTGGAGCCGGGCGGCTTCGCTATGCTCAATGCCGATGACCCGCATGTGCTGGGCATGGCCTCGGCGAGCGATTGCCGCGCCGTCACATTCGGCACATCGGAGCGGGCCGATTATCGCGTCAGCGATATCGAGGCCGCCTATCCCAGGCCGTTGCGATTCTCGCTCCACTGGCGCGGCGGTGTGCTCGATATCGAGACGCCGTTCCCCGGCGAGCATTTCTGGCTGCCGACGGTTGCGGCCGCGGCCACAGCCCTTGAACTGGGAGTGCCTGCGCAGATGGTAAAGGACAGGACCGCGACGTTCCAGCCTCTGGAAAATCGCGGCCAGGTGCTCGTCCCTGCAGGCGGTCCCCACTTCATCGTGGATGCCGCAAAGGCGCCCTGGCATTCGCTGAGCCTTGCCTTCGATATGGTAGCCAGATCGACATTCGGGCGAAAACGCATCGTTCTTGGCCAGCTATCGGATTTTGCCGGCTCGAACAGGAAATATGCCGACGCTTACAGCGGCGCGCGCGAGATCGCAGACCAGGTGATTTATGCCGGCGATCATGCCCATCGCTCCAAGGCCAGCCAGGCCGATCGCGACAGTGGCCGCTTCATTGAACTGCGCACGGCAAAAGAAGTGTCGGACTACGTCGCGCAAACCGCGCAGCCGGACGAACTGATCCTGATCAAGAGTTCATCCAGCCTTCACCTCGAGCGCGTCGCGCTTGCCTGGACCCACGACGTCCGGTGTTGGGTTTCGGTGTGCGGCAAAACCGAGGGATGCGAGCAATGCGGTCTCTATGAAGTGCCGTTTGAGCAGCACCGCGAGTTTGTCGCGCAGAGAAAAATGAAGCGCCGCAAGCACAGACTGCTGCGGCTCCTCGGTCGTTAAAGTTTTTGGGCCCAAGCACGCCAGCGCCCCGTTTGACTCGGGAACTTGGCACGACGCATATTAGGCCGGGCTAAGAACTGGCGGGTTGTGAAACTGGAATTCCCGAAAAATCGCAAGGACTTGGGGTGGGCGCTGCGACGGCTGCAGGCGCGCTGGGTGCGAGCGCGTAACAAGGCGACGTTCATCGGCATTACCGGCAGCTCCGGCAAATCCACATCCACCAGCCTGCTTGCACACATACTGAGCGCCCAAGGCAAGGTGCATCTACAGGCCCAAGCCAACACAATGCCTGCGCTCATTCGAACGCTCTACAAGCGGCTGAGGAGGACTGGCAAAGTCGATTACGTCGTTTTCGAAGCCGGCGCTTCCGACTTCGGCACGATCAGCGCCATGGCGCAGATGCTGAAGCCGAGCGTGGCGGTGGTTACGATGATCCGCCTGGAGCACTTTGGTAAGTTCAGGACTCTGGAAGCTGTAGCGGGAGAGAAGCGGGCGCTGGTCGAGGCACTCCACCCCGATGGACTTGCGGTTCTCAATTGCGATGACCCACTGGTGCTCGGTATGGCGTCTGGCGCGAAATGCCGGATTGCGACCTTTGGTCAATCCGACGAGGCAGACCACCGCGTGAGTGACGTGTATGCCGCGTATCCAGAATTGCTGCGGTTCACCCTTCGTTGGCGCGATGGGAGCTTGAATATTCAAGCGCCCTTTCCCGGCGAGCAATTCTGGCTGCCGACTGCAGCGGCTGTGGCCACCGCCTTGGAACTTGGCGTCCCGCCAGAGAAAGTCATAGCGGGAACGGCATCGTTTGAACCGCTACCCAACCGCTCTACGGTGCAAGAGGTACCAGCAGGTCCGCAATTCCTGGTCGATACAGCTAAGGCGCCCTGGCATTCGCTCAACATTGCCCTGGAGATGATTGCAAAGGCCAAGGCCGCTCGTAAGCGCATTGTGCTTGGGCAGATATCCGACTATGCCGGCTCGTCGAGGAAATACGGCACCGCTTACAACATCGCGCGCGAAATCGCCGATGAGGTCATCTACACCGGCGACAATGCGCATCGCTCGCGCGCCAGCCAGGTCGACCGCGACAGCGGCCGTTTCATTGAGCTTCGCAGTGCCAAGGAAGTTTCGGATCATATCAAACAGACGGCAGTCCCAGGAGAACTAATTCTGCTGAAAAGTTCGTCCAACCTTCACCTGGAAAGGATCGCGCTCGCCTGGACGCACGATGTGAAATGCTGGATCGCGGTATGCGGCAAGTCGGAAAGCTGCCAAATGTGCGGCCTCTATGAAGTGCCGTTCGAGGAACACCGGGATTTCCTGGCGAAGCGCAAACTTGCTCGCAGAAGACACCGTTTCAGATGGCTGCTCGGCGGCTGACCAGAATCTGGCGGCTTCGTCTTCGGCAGCCTCGACGACGTCGTTGTCTCACGCCCCGGTCTTGATGTAGCTCTTGTAAATCCAGCCGCGCTTGCCGTTGTAGACGATCTGGCACCATTTCTTGCAGCTCACCACCTGCACCGACGACTTGGCGGGCACGGTTCCCATGGCGGCGGCGTTTTTCTGCGGATCGGTGCGCATTGTCACCGCCCTGAGGATGCGTCCGGTGCCGGCGGCAGCAGCCACCTTCTGTGGCTTGGTCGTGGCCTGTGTATCGTCCGTTGCGGCGGAAGATTGCTCGTCCGGCAGTTGCGGCTTTGGCGTCGGGATCGCGGCGGTTTCCGCGACGTCGGTGTGACCGTCCTTCGCAGTGGCGTCTGGTGCAGCAACTTTAGACAGCTGCGTCGTGGCATCGCTCTGTGCCGACGGTTCCTCGTAAGCTGCCGCATCGGCCGGTTTGGCGGCTGCCTGCTCAGTCGTGGCCTGATCGGACGGCTTGGCTTCAGCGTCGCTGTTCGGTTGCGGCGCAGTCCAGCGCGGATCGTTGGCCGCCAGCGCCGGTATCGCGGCCGCCCCGGCAGCCACCGTTCGTGAAACCGCATCGCCCTTGGGTGCGGCTTGCGGCGCCGCTGCCGCTGCAACTGTCGCCGCCGGGGTGACCGGGGCGATCTTGGTTGTCTTGACCGGGATGGTTGGAACGCTCTGCTGCGAAAGAGGCTGCGTGCTGGCGCTCGCCTGCCGGTCGTTGGCCGGCAACGCCAGCCAAAGCGCGATACCCGCCACGCCAAGCAGCGCTGCGGTGCCGACCGCGGCTATCACCAGATGCGAATTCGTGCGCACCCCCTGCCAGAAGGAGGGCCGCATATCGTAACCGAACTGCATGGCAAAGCGCCGTCGTTCCGGCGCGCCGAAACCGAAGGGCTCATTCACTCTTGCCACCTCCAAAAGATGAGCCGGTGTTCTTTCGATCGGCGCCGGCAGTCCGGCATCCGATCGGCATCGGTCCCAACAACAAAGCGGGCAAGCCCGCGGAAATCCCCGTTCAATCGCCCAGAACCGGCATCCTTTGCCCTTGATTGTGGCATCAGTGCGCCCTTGGGAGGAATTCTGCGCTCTTGTTAAGGATTCCGCAACGTCTCGCTGCGGCAACCAACATCTCAATAGAATCAGCCCGGTATCAGCCCGACTGATATGAGATACGTTCCCTATATTCGGTCCCGCAGCGCAAACCAGTTGAGCGCCAGGAACAGCAATGGCGTTCTGAAGCGTCTGCCGCCGGGGAAGGCCGGGATTTTCAGGTCCTCGATCAGCTTCAGCCGGTCGCGGTTGCCGGCGACGGTCTCGGCATAGAGCTTGCCGAAGAAGTTCGACAGCATGACGCCATGGCCGGAATAACCGCCGACCGAGATCACATTGGGCATCACCTCGCGCACAAACGGCTTTCTCGGCACGGTGATGCCGACATAGCCGCCCCAGCCATGGGTGATCTCGACGTCCCGGAGGTCCGGATAAAGTTCCGCTATCTGCCGGCGGATATGGATATGGATGTCCTTCGGATCGTTGACGCCATAGACCTCGCGCCCGCCGAACAGCAGCCTTCCGTCCCTGGATTTGCGGAAATAGCGCACGACGAAACGCGAATCGTCGACCGCCTCGCCGCCCGGCAGCACTTTCGAATTGACGCCCAGCGGCACCGTCGCGCCGATGAAGGAGCCGATCGGCATGATGTGTGCGGCACTCACCGGCTCGAGCGTGCCGCCATAGGCGTTGACGCCGATCAGGCATTTCTGCGCCGTGATGGTGCCTCTCGGCGTCGTCACCCTGACCTTGCCGCCGCTGGACGTTATGCCGGTCGACGGCGTCTGCTCGAACAGGTGGGCGCCGGCCGCGGCCGCCACCTTCGCCGTGCCGATCACCAGCTTCATCGGGTGGATGTGCCCGGTGCCGGTGTCGCGGGTACCGCCGAAGTAGCGTGTGGAGCCCAGCCGCTCGGCCGTTTCCCTCGCATCCATGAAGGCGATGTGCGGATAATTGAAACGGTCCGCCATGATCTCGGCATGCGCCTTGTAGTCGTCGACATAGCGCTGCTTGTGCGCCACCGACAATTGACCGGGCACGTATTCGATGTCGATCTGGTTGACGGCGGCGAATTCCAGCAGGTGCGCTTTCGCCTCTTCGGCAAGACCGAACAGGGCCTTGGCGCGGGAAAGCCCGTATTCGGCCTCCATCTCTTCGGCCCAGGCGCGCTGGCCGGTGCCAAGCTGGCCGCCATTGCGTCCGGAAGCACCATCGCCGAAACGGAACGCCTCGATCAGCACGACGTTGGCTCCAGCCTTGGCCAAATGCGCTGCCGCCGACAGGCCGGTGAAGCCGCCGCCGACGATGACAACATCGCAGGTGCGGTCGCCATCGAGGGCTGGATATTCGGGTCGAGGTCCCGCCGTGTCTTCGTACCAGGAGCGGCCAGGTGAGATCGGTGATTGGTAAGGCATGGGAACGCCAGTCAATGATGGATAGTGAATGGTGAATGGCTGCGAGACGCGCGTCGCCTGCGCTCATCCATCCAATATGAAACTACTCACCATTCACCGTTCACCATTGACGCGACGAAGTTGCCGATCACACGTTGAGCAACAAATACTCCCGCTCCCACGGGCTGATCACTTCCATGAAGGTCTCGAACTCCGCCCGCTTGATCGCGGCATAGGTGGCGGCGAAGGACTTGCCCAGAAGCGCGCACAATTCCTCGTCGCCTTCGAACAGGTCGACGGCCTCGAGCAGCCCGCGTGGCAGGTCGATCTCGTCTGCGTTGGCGGTGGTCAGCACCGGAGGCTCGGCCTTGATCTTGTTGGTCATGCCGATCAGCCCGCAGGCAAGCGACGCCGCCAGCGCCAGATAGGGATTGGCGTCGGAAGACGGGATGCGGTTTTCGACACGCCGCGCCGCCGGGTCCGAGCGCGGCACGCGGAACGCCGTGGTGCGGTTGTCATAGCCCCATTTGTTGTTGACCGGCGCCGAGGCCGACTGCGTCAGCCGGCGGTAGGAATTGACGTAGGGCGCAAACATCACCAGCGCATTCGGCACATGCTTCTGCATGCCGCCGATGAAATGGAAGAAGTCGTCGGTTTCCGAGCCGTCCTGCGCCGAAAAGATGTTCTGGCCGGTCTTCTTGTCGATGATCGACTGGTGGATGTGCATGGCGGAACCCGGCTGCCCCTGGATCGGCTTGGCCATGAAGGTGGCATAGATCTCATGCTTGAGCGCCGCCTCGCGGATGGTGCGCTTGAACATGAATACCTGGTCGGCAAGTTCGATCGGATCGCCGTGGCGCAAATTGATCTCGAGCTGGCCGGCGCCCTCCTCGTGGATCAGCGTGTCGATCTCCAGGCCCTGGCTCTCGGAGAAATGGTATATGTCGTCGATCAGCTCGTCGAACTCGTTGACGCCGGCGATCGAATAGCCGGCGCCGCCGCCGATCGCCCGCCCCGAACGGCCGACAGGCGGGGTCAGCGGATAATCCGGATCGGGGTTCTTGCGCACCAGGTAGAATTCGATCTCGGGCGCCACCACCGGCTTCAGCCCACGCTTGTCATAGGCAGCCAGCACGCGCTTCAGCACATTGCGCGGCGTGAACTCCACCGAGCGGCCGTCCTGGTGGACGAGATCGCAGATGACAGCTGCCGTCGGGTCTTCTTCCCACGGCACCACCGTCAGGGTCGACAGATCCGGCATCAGCTTCAGATCGCCATCATCCTCCGGATAGTGGAAGCCGTTGCCATCCTCGGGATAGCCGCCCGAAATCGTCGTCATGAACACCGCCGAAGGCAACGCCAGCGAGGTGTTGGAGGTGAATTTCTTCGACGGCATCATCTTGCCACGGGCGACACCCGCCTGGTCGGGTGTGATGCATTCTATGTCTTCGATGCCGCGCCATTCCAGCCAGGCGCTGACTTCCTTCCAGTTCTTCACGCCGCGTTGATTTTTCACGAAGGCAGGCGTGCGGACGCGTCCTCCGCGGTTCGACGGACGGACTTCCTTTTTCGCAGGCGGCATCATTCACCAGATTGGGTTGCGGATTTCGGAGTATAGCCGTGGCGGGTGATGGAAGGGAAGGGGAGCCCGCCCGAGTTCGCCTTCGTGGTTGAAAATCGCTCCGCGCAGATTAGGGTCAGCCTCCCGCAGATCGAGCAGTTGAAGACACCGAATGCCAACCAGACGCAACTTGACCACTATCGGCTTCGACGCCGACGATACGCTGTGGCAGAACGAGCAGTTCTTCCGCCTGACCGAGAAGCGCTTTGCGGCACTGCTCGCCGATCATGGCGAGGCCGAGCATATTTCGGCGCGGCTGCTCGAAGCCGAAAAGCGCAACCTTGCCGTCTACGGCTTCGGCATCAAAGGGTTCACCCTGTCAATGATCGAAACGGCGATCGAGGTGACCGAAGGCCATGTGCCGGCCTCGACCATCGCCGAAATCCTTGCCGCCGGACGCGACATGCTCGGCCATCCGGTCGAGGCGCTGCCGCATGCGCGCGAAACCGTGGAGCGGCTCGCCGGCGCCTATCATCTGGTGCTGATCACCAAGGGCGATCTGTTCGACCAGGAGCGCAAGCTGGCGGCGTCCGGCCTCGGCGACCTGTTCGATGCCGTCGAGATCGTCAGCGACAAGAGCGCCGCCACCTATGCCAGGATATTCAGTCGCCATGGCGGCAGCCCGCAGAACAGCATGATGGTCGGCAATTCGCTGAAGTCCGACGTTGTGCCGGCCATCGAGGCCGGCAGCTGGGGTGTGCATGTGCCGCACGAACTGACCTGGGTGCTGGAGCACGTCGAGCCGCCGGTCGAAGCTCCCCGCTTCCGCTCGATTGCCGATCTTGGCGAATTGCCGGCTTTGATCGAAAGCATCGACAAGGACGGTTGACCGCCCCGCACCCGTTTCGGCCGGGCTGGGCCAGACTGCAATCAGCCGCGCCCGAGACCGATCAGCCGGTCGATCACCGGCTGCAGCCTTTCGGTGGTGATCGGCTTGGTCACCACCACATCGATGACGCTGGACAGACCGAGGCTTTCGGGCGTGCCGTTTTTGGTCGAGAGCAGGATCACCGAGGGTAACGACCGCCCCGACGCCCGCCGCAAGGCGTCGATGGCCGACATCAGCGCGTCGCAGTCCTTGTTGTCGGCGCCGCCGTCGAGAACGACGGCACCCGGAATAAGAGTGCGCAATGTCTTGGTCGCCATTTCGGGCGACTCAGAGATCGGCTTCAGCCCCGACTTCTCGACGATCTTCGACACCACCACCCGGTTGATCGGCGATTTTCCGACCACCAGAACGTGGGAGAAATCCGTTGATATCTCGGAGTTTGCGCCCCCGCTTTTCGAATTCAGATGTTTGGCGGTGTCGGTCTCGCGATTCACAGGGCACATGGGCGGGGCGGGCACTCTGCGCTGCTTCAATGCAGGGTTGAAATCCGAGAGACAATTGGCGTGAGATCACGGCCCTGTCAAGCTGAAACGACGGGCGCCCCGAATATAGCAAGAAATAATGGTCACTAGAGCAAGTTCAGTTTTCGGACTGTAGTTAAGCGGTTACGCAAAAACGAAAGTCACCCGCGCTGAAAACGCGCGGGTGACGTTGAAATCGGCCAGTGCACGACCGTGTCAGAAGATTCCGTAAGCACAAAGCTTCCGTAAGGGAAGATCAGCCGTGGCTCTGCTGGGTGACGATGACGGGGATCAGCAGGTCGCCCCAATTGCCGTCGCCGCCATGGTGCCGGGCCGAGCGCACCAGTTCCACCGAGACGCCCGCCTCGACTGCCTTCATCACCGATTGATTGAGCCTGTGCAGGTCGTTGGCCAGCATCCGGATGGTCGCCTGCTGGTCGACGCTCATGGTCGTGGACTGCTCTTCTGCACGTTCCTTGACGCGGCTTATCGATGCCATTTTTCTTCTCCTATGTCCCTTGCCCGTTCCGGGCGTTTCCTCTGTTGGTAATGCTGGTCTGGCTCATTCCGCTGCCGGCTTGAACTGCGCGTGCTCGGTCGATTCATGCATGGCGGTTGTCGAGGACTGGCCGCCGCTGATTGCCATCGACACGGCGTCGAAATAGCCGGTGCCAACCTCGCGCTGGTGCTTGGTCGCGGTGTAGCCGTGGACTTCGGCCGCGAACTCGGCTTCCTGCAGCTCGGAATAGGCCGCCATCTGCCGCGCCTTGTAGCCGCGGGCCAGCTCGAACATGCCGAAATTGAGCTGGTGGAAACCGGCCAACGTGATGAACTGGAACTTGTAGCCCATGGCGCCGAGTTCGCGCTGGAACTTGGCGATCGTCGCGTCGTCGAGATTTTTCTTCCAGTTGAACGACGGCGAGCAATTATAGGCGAGCAGCTTGCCGGGGTGATGCCTGCGCACGCCCTCGGCGAACTTCTTGGCCTGCGCCAGATCGGGCTTCGAGGTCTCGCACCAGATCAGGTCGGCATGCGGCGCATAGGCAATGGCCCGCGCGATGCACGGTTCGATGCCGTTCCTGACCTGGTAGAAGCCTTCGACCGTGCGACCGGCGTCATAGTCGACGAAGGGCTGGTCGCGCTCGTCGATGTCGGACGTCAAAAGTTTTGCCGCTTCGGCATCGGTGCGTGCCACGACCAGCGTCGGCGTGCCCATCACGTCCGCCGCCAGGCGCGCCGCATTGAGGTTGCGGATATGCGCAGCGGTCGGGATCAGCACCTTGCCGCCGAGATGGCCGCACTTCTTCTCCGAAGCCAGTTGGTCTTCGTAGTGGACGCCGGCCGCACCTGCCTCGATGAACGCCTTCATGATCTCGAAGGCGTTGAGCGGTCCGCCGAAACCGGCTTCCGCATCGGCGACGATCGGCGCGAACCAGGTATCGACCGACAGGCCGTTGCCTTCCGAGGTCTCGATCTGGTCGGCGCGCTGAAGTGTGCGGTTGATCCGCTTGACCAATTCCGGCGCCGCATTGGCGGGGTAAAGCGACTGGTCCGGATACATGGCCGACGCGGTGTTGGCGTCGGCGGCGACCTGCCAGCCCGAGAGATAGATCGCCTTCAGCCCGGCGCGCACCTGCTGCATCGCCTGGTTGCCGGACATGGCGCCGAGTGCGTTGACGAAGTCTTCCTCATGGATGAGCTTCCACAGCCGGTTGGCGCCCATTTCGGCAAGGCTCTGGCGGATCTGGACCGAGCCGCGCAGCCGCTTCACGTCGTCCGGCGAATAGGGCCGTTCGATGCCATCGAAGCGGCCTTCGGGCGCGGACGGGACGAGGTTGTAAAAATCAGTCATTGGTCGCTCCAGATCAATCGATGCCAGTGTCTTGCAACGTCGCGCCATCGGAGATTTTGCGCCGTCGGTGTGTGACATCATTTACATTGCGCCGCGAAGAGAGCGAGAAAAACCGTCGTCTCCGGTCATAAATAAGAGAAAACCTGTATTGTATTTGACTGGCAAGCGCTGTAAATTTGTCATGATTGTAAAAACCGGATGCGCTCTAGCCGCGCACAAGTCGTGTAAATTCTTGTCAAGGACAGTTGATGGCAGACCAGAAGATCTTCGCCGGGCCGCGCATCCGCCGCATCCGCGTCGCCAAGGGCCTGACCCAGACGGCGATGGCCGAGGGGCTCGGCATTTCGCCGTCCTATCTCAACCTGATCGAGCGCAACCAGCGGCCGCTGACGGTGCAACTGATCCTGAAACTGGCCTCGGTCTACAAGGTCGATCCGCACGAATTGCAGGGCGAGGCGAGGGGATCGATCTCGGCCTTGAAGGAAGTGTTCGGCGATCCGCTGCTTGCCGGCGAATTGCCGGGCGACCAGGAGCTGATCGAGCTTGCCGAGGCCGCCCCCAACGCGTCGGCCGCGATGATAAAACTGTTTCGCGCCTATCGCGAGCAGGCCGAGCGGCTGTCCGATCTCAACGAGCTTCTGGCGCGTGAGGGCCGAGCCACGGCACTTTCTGGCGCACGGCTGCCGATCGACGAGGTGCACGAGATTTTCGAGCGCCGGCCGAACCATTTTGCAGCACTCGAGGAAGAGGCCGAGGCTTTCACCTCCGTACTCGACCCCGGCGATGATCTGTTCGGCGCGCTGAAAGCCTGGCTGAAGCGCGAATACGGCATCGTCGTCAAGGTGCTGCCGGTCGCCACCATGCCGAACTGGCGCCGCCGCTATGACCGCCATTCGCAGCGTCTGTTCCTGTCGGAGCGGCTATCGCCCTTCGACCAGCTGCGCGAAGTCGCCATGGAGGCCTGCCTGATCCGCATGACGGTCGCTGTCGCCGGCGAAATCCAGGCGTTGAAGCTCGGTACGGACGAGGCCCGCCGGCTCGCCCGCTTCGAACTCGGCCGCTACGCCGCCCATGCGTTGATGATGCCCTATCAGGCCTTCCACGCAGCCGCAGTTCGGGCACGCTACGACATCGACGTGCTGCGCTCGCGCTTCGGCGTCTCCTTCGAACAGGCGGCGAACCGGCTGACCATGCTTCAGCGTCCCGGCTTGTCCGGCGTGCCGTTCTTCATGCTCGAGGTCGACAACGCCGGCAACCGCTTCCGCAAGGCGGGCGGCCAGGGCTTTCCGCAGAACCGTTTTGGCGGCGGCTGTCCGAAGCTGCCTGTCCATGCCGCCTTCGCACTGCCTGGCCAGATCCTGGTAGAGGCGGTCGAAATGCCTGACGGCGCCGAATTCCTCTGCATCGCCCGCACGCTCGAGGGGCCGCAGGGCTCGTTCTCCGAGCGTCCGCGCCGTACCGCGCTGCTGTTGGGCTGCGATATCGGTTTTCGCGACGAGATCGTCTATGGCGCAGGGCTGCCAGCAAAGGCCGGACAGGGCGCCGCCACGCCGGTCGGTCCGGCCTGCCGGCTATGCGAGCGCATCGGCTGCCTCGCCCGCGCCGAGCCGCCGGTGACCCGTCCGCTCGGCCTCGACGAGATGGTGACGGGTCTGAGCGCCTTCGATTTCCAGTGACGCTTCTCGGGCTGGCCGTCCCGGAAGACTGGAGCTGTTGGCGTTAAGCAATAGAGTGCGGCCCGAACCATCGCCGAACCAAATATTGATTAAGCATCGGCGCTGCGGTATTCGAAGGGCAAGCTGCGTGTCAGCCGGGGGGATTCAAGGATGAACAGGAAAGCTTTGTGGCTTGGCGTGGCGCTTGCCCTTTCGGCAGGGCCTGCTCTGGCGGAAAAATCCTCTGAATTTTTCAAGGGCTATCAACAGTATAGTGACGACGGCAAGGCATTCCTGGACAAGATCGACCCGAAGACCGGCGCGGTCGACCTTCCCGAAGGCATTCATCTCGACCTCAAGGACAAGTTCTATTTTCTGGACAAGAAGGACGCGACGTCCGTCCTGACCGAGGCTTGGGGCAATCCGCCTGATACCGCGTCCGAAGCCCTCGGAATGATCTTTCCGGTCAAGTATGAACCCATCGCCGGCAACGGTTGGGGCATTGAATTGCGCTGGGAAAAGATCGGCTATGTCGATGACACCGACGCCGCGTCCATCGACTACACCGAACTGCTGAGCAACATGCAGGCGGACACATTGTCGGCCAATGATCAGCGGGTGAAGGACGGCTTTCCCCCGATCAAGCTGATCGGCTGGGCTTCGCCGCCGGTCTATGATTTCGTCCACAAGCGGCTGCACTGGGCCAAGGAACTGCAGTTCGGGGACGATACCGTCCACACGCTCAATTACGACGTCCGTTTCCTCGGCCGGGAAGGCGTCTTCGTAATGAGTTACATCGCCACGGTGGAACAATTGCCGGAGATCAAGCAGAGCCTGGATGAAGTGCTGGGCGTGGCGGACTTCAACACCGGCAAGAAATACACCGATTTTCTGCCCGGCACCGACACGGTCGCCGCTGTCGGCATTGGCGGCCTCATCGCCGGCAAACTGGCGGCAAAGGCTGGGCTCATTGCGGTGGCGCTCATCGCGCTGAAGAAATTCGGCATTCTGCTGCTGGTTCCGCTGGCCGGTCTCTGGCGCTTCATCCGCGGCAACAAGACCACGTCATAGACTTCCCGGTCGTTCGCATGCCGCCGACTGGCAGGCGGTGCGCCAAAGGGAATGCCGGGCTGGATCACGTGCGGCCGTTACCTTTGCGCTAGGCGAATGCGGCACGTTTCTGTCGTCCTTTGTGCATCATGCCGTCCCGAGATAGCCGACAGTCGCACCCCATGACCGATACGACATCATCGCCGATCGCCGTTCCGCAGATCGTCTCGCCGCGCGAGGAGCGCGTCGGCTTCCTGCTGGTGTTCCTGTCGGCGCTGATGTGGAGTTTTGGCGGCACCATTGCCCGTTTCATCGACACCAACGACAGCTGGACGGTGGTGTTCTGGCGCTCGCTGTGGGCGGCTGCCTTCCTGATCTGCTTCATGGCCTGGCGCGACGGCTGGCGCGGCATGCTAAGGTTGTTTCGCGACATGGGCCTGCCCGGCCTTGCCGTGGCCGTGTGCTTCGCCACCGCCTCGACGTGCTTCGTGGTCGCGCTCGCCTACACCACCGTCGCCAACATCCTGCTGATGCAGGCCGGCGTTCCGCTGTTGGCGGCATTGCTGGCCTGGATGCTGTTTCGCGAACGCGTCGCCGTCGCGACCTGGGTGGCGATCGCCGCCGTCATCGCCGGCGTCGCCATCATGGTGTCGGAATCGCTCGACGGCGCCGTATCGCCGATCGGCGACGGCCTGGCGCTGCTGATCGCCGTCATGTTCTCGGTTGCCACCGTCATCACCCGGCGCTTCGCCCATGTCCGCATGACGCCGGCGACCTGCCTAGGCACGATGCTGGCAGCGGCGTTCGCCGCATCGCAAGCCACGCAGTTCGCCGTTTCCAGCCACGACATGGCTTTCCTGTTTGCCTTCGGCGTCGTCAATCTTGGTCTTGGCCTTGCCTTCTTCGCCACCGGCGCCCGGCTGGTCCCGGCGGCCATCGCGGCACTGCTCGGCACCTTCGAGCCGATCCTCGGCCCGATCTGGGTCTGGCTCGTCCATGCCGAGGTGCCCTCGGGGCGCACCATCATCGGCGGCGCGGTGGTGGTTGCCGCGCTGCTTGTCCATATCGGGCTCGAATTCAAGCGCCAGGCACGGCCGGCGCGGCCCGGCGTCACCGGCCTGCCTTCCCCCAATTGACCTGCCTTTGCCCTAATTGACGGAGCCGCGCGCCCCAAAGCGCGAGATGGGCCATTGACAACGTTGCTGCCGCGCGGGCAGGCTGGAGCCACGGCAACAACAAGACAGGCTTATCTTGCCAAGTGTCCCCGCCGGTCGGACCAAGACCGGATCACAGCGTCGTATCCCTGCCCGCGCCACGGCGAAAGCCTCTGACGGCGTCGGCATACCCGCCAGGCGAGCACACAGAGCCATCATCCGCCGTTCGTCGAACCGCCCGCATCGCGCCGGCAGTTGGCGCTTGTGGCTGCCCGGAAAGCTCAATACTCTGAAGCAAATGCCCAATCGCGCTGGAACAGCGACGAATTGGCGAAGGAACACTCATCAAAGGAGAACAGCATGATCCGCAAAGCGCTCTGGCTTTCGGCAACCTCGGCATTTCTGACGCTTTTTACCGTCGGTGGCCATGCCGAGGACCGCGTCGTCAATGTCTTCAACTGGTCGGATTATATCGACAGCTCGATCATCGAGGACTTCACCAAGGAAACCGGCATCAAGGTCGTCTATGACACCTTCGATTCCAACGAGATCCTCGAGACCAAGCTGCTTGCCGGCGGCAGCGGCTATGACGTCGTCGTGCCCAGCGGCAACTTCCTGGCGCGCCAGATCCAGGCCGGTGTGTTCCAGAAGCTCGACAAGTCGAAGCTGCCGAACATCTCCAACATGTGGGACACGGTTCTGGAGCGGACCGCCAAATACGATCCGGGCAATGAATATTCGGTCAACTACATGTGGGGCACCGTCGGCATCGGCTACAACCTCAAGAAAGTGCAGGCAGCACTCGGCACCGACAAGATCGACAGCTGGGATGTGTTCTTCAATCCCGACAGCCTGGCCAAGCTGAAGGACTGCGGCGTCTATGTGCTGGACTCGCCGGCCGACATCATCCCGGCGGCACTGAAATATCTCGGCCTCGACCCCAACAGCACCTCACCCGACGACATTGCCAAGGCCGAGGAAACTTTGCTGAAGGTGCGGCCATATATCCGCAAATTCCATTCGTCCGAATACATCAACGCGCTCGCCAATGGCGATATCTGCCTGGCGGTCGGCTGGTCGGGTGATGTCTTCCAGGCGCGCAACCGCGCCGTGGAGGCCAAGCAGGGCGTCGAGATCGGCTATTCCGTGCCCAAGGAAGGCGCGCAGATGTGGTTCGACCAGATGGCGATCCCCGCCGATGCGCCGCATGTCGCCGAGGCACTCGAATTCCTCAACTACATGATGAAGCCGGAAGTGATCGCCAAGTCGTCCAACTATGTGCTCTACGCCAACGGCAACAAGGCTTCGCAGCAATTCGTCGACAAGGCGCTGCTGGATGATCCGGCGGTCTATCCGGACGCCGAGACCTTGAAAAAACTCTATACGGTCCAGCCCTACGATCCCAAGACGCAGCGTCTGATCACGCGCAGCTGGACCAAGATCGTCACCGGCCAGTAAGCAATGCGACATGGCCCCGGCAGTCACCTGCCGGGGCCATTCTTCTGGGGCAAGAAGCAAAAAAAACAGGACGGAGTGGGACATGAAATCGCTTGGCAGCATCCGCAGGGATTTCGCGCCATGGAACGACCCGAACGCCAAGCCGTACATTCAATTCGAGAACGTCACCAAGAAGTTCGGTGACTTCACCGCCGTCAACAATCTGTCGCTGACCATTTTCGAGCGCGAGTTCTTCGCCCTGCTCGGCGCGTCGGGCTGCGGAAAGTCGACGCTGCTGCGGATGCTTGCCGGCTTCGAGGAGCCGACCGCCGGCCGCATCCTTCTCGACGGCCAGGACCTGCGCGGCATTCCGCCCTATCGCCGTCCGGTCAACATGATGTTCCAGTCCTATGCACTGTTCCCGCATATGACGGTGGAAAAGAACATTGCCTTCGGCCTCAAGCAGGAAGGCATGCCGGCGCCGGATATCGAAAAGCGCGTCGCCGAGATGCTGAAGCTGGTCAAGCTCGAGCAGTTTGCCAAGCGCAAGCCGCACCAGCTCTCCGGCGGCCAGCGTCAGCGCGTCGCGCTCGCCCGCTCGGTTGCCAAGCGGCCGAAAGTGTTGCTGCTCGACGAGCCGCTCGGCGCGCTCGACAAGAAGCTGCGCGAGGAAACGCAGTTCGAGCTGATGGATCTGCAGCAAAATCTCGGCCTGACTTTTGTTGTCGTCACCCACGACCAGGAAGAGGCGATGACCATGGCCGACCGCATCGCCATCATCGACAAGGGCGAGGTCATGCAAGTGGCGACGCCGGCGGAAGTCTATGAAGCCCCGACGTCACGCTTCGTCGCCCACTTCGTAGGCAATGTGAACATGTTCGAAGGCAAGGTCGCCGAGCGGGCGGCAAACACCACGCGCATCACCGGCGCGACAGGGGCCCAGATCGTCGTCGAAAACAGCACCGATACGAAGGCCGGTTCCGACATAGTCTTCGCCATCAGGCCGGAGAAGATCAAGGTGTCGTCGACGAAGCCGGCGGACGCCGTCAATGCGCTTGAGGGCGAAGTCTACGACGTCGCCTATCTCGGCGACATGACCGTCTACCACATCAGGCTGGATGACGGGCAGATCATCAGGGCAAGCGCGCTCAATGCGGCACGCGTCACCGAGGATCCGCTGACCTGGAACGACCGCGCCTGGGTCTCCTTCCGGCCCGACGCCGGCGTCGTGCTGACACAGTAGGAGGCGGCCATGTCCAACATCGCCATCACCGACGCTGGTCCATCGACCGCGGCCAAACCATTGCTGACGCGGCTCGGCGCCGGCTTCGTCAGCCGTCTCGTCATCATCGTTCCCTATCTCTGGCTGCTGTTCTTCTTCTTCATCCCGTTCATCATCGTCTTCAAGATTTCGCTGTCGCAGTCGGCGATCGCCATGCCGCCCTACACGCCGGTGCTTGACTTCACGGACGGCATTTCCGGCTTCTTCGCCGGCTTCCGCGAACTCAGCTTCGACAATTATGTCTGGCTGACGCAGGACGCGCTTTACTTCAAAGCCTATGTGACCAGCGTCATTATCGCGGCAGTCTCGACGATCCTGACCTTGCTCGTCGGCTTCCCCATCGCCTACGGCATGGCGCGCGCGCCGGCGACGATCCGCCCAACTTTGCTGATGTTGGTGATCCTGCCGTTCTGGACCTCGTTCCTGATCCGCGTCTACGCCTGGATCGGCATCCTCAAGCCCGAGGGGCTGCTCAACCAGCTGCTGCTGTCGCTTCACATCGTCAATCAGCCGCTGATCATCCTCAACACCTACACGGCGATCTTCATCGGCATCGTCTATTCCTACCTGCCATTCATGGTGCTGCCGCTCTATTCCTCGTTGGAGAAGATGGATTATTCGCTGATCGAGGCCGCCAAGGATCTCGGCTGCCCGCCGACCGCCGCCTTCTGGAAGATCACCTTCCCGCTGTCGCTGCCCGGCGTCATCGCCGGCTGCCTGCTGGTGTTCATCCCGGCGGTCGGCGAGTTCGTCATTCCCGACCTGCTCGGCGGCTCGCAGACGCTGATGATCGGCAAGACCTTGTGGAATGAATTCTTCGCCAACCGTGACTGGCCGGTGTCGTCGGCCGTCGCCGTCATCCTGCTGCTGCTCCTGATCGTGCCAATCATGCTCTTCCAGCAGGCTCAGGCACGCGCCCAGGAGCAGGACAAATGAACGCCACCTGGAGCCGATTCAACGTCACCTCGGTCGTGCTGGGCTTTGCCTTCCTCTATCTGCCGATCGTGCTGCTTATCGTCTTCTCCTTCAACGAATCGAAGCTGGTCACCGTCTGGGGTGGCTTCTCGACCAAATGGTATGTCTCGCTGTTCCACAATCAGGGCCTGATGGACGCTACCTGGGTGACCGCGCGTGTCGGTGTCATTTCGGCGACGGTAGCGACCGTGCTCGGCACGCTGGCGGCACTGACCTTGACCCGCTACACCCGCTTCAGGGGCCGCATTCTGTTTTCCGGCATGGTGTTTGCGCCGCTGGTCATGCCTGAAGTCATCACCGGCCTGTCGCTGCTTTTGCTCTTCGTCGCCGTCGGTCTCGACCGCGGCTTCCTCACCGTCACGCTTGCCCACATCACCTTGACCATGTGCTTTGTGGCCGTTGTCGTGCAGTCGCGCCTGGTCTCGTTCGACCGGTCGCTGGAAGAGGCGGCGATGGATCTCGGCGCAACGCCGGTGAAGACCTTCTTCCAGATCACGCTGCCGGTCATCATGCCGGCGATCGTGTCCGGCTGGATGCTGGCCTTCACTCTGTCGCTCGACGATCTGGTCATCGCCAGCTTCACCTCCGGGCCGGGCGCCACCACGCTGCCAATGAAGATCTACAGCCAGGTTCGCCTCGGCGTGACGCCGGAGATCAACGCCGCCTGCACCATTCTGATCGCCGTTGTCGCCATTGGCGTCATCATCGCCTCGCTCGCCAACAAGCGCCGTGAGGTTCAGCGTCAGCTCGACGAACAGGCCGCGCAGCGCGGGTGATAGATTGACAGCCGGCTCGCCTACTCGCCCGAAATGCCGCGACTGATCGGCGAAATGAACGGTGTGCTCCAGTTGCCGCCGACGAAGAATGACGACTGGTTGGGGCCTTGCTGACCATTGGCGGGCGCTGCCGCCGGGTCGGCCTGGATAACACCGCCCGATAGCGCCAGCCCGCGTCCGCCGTATGACGCGATGCCGGACAGCCAGATCTTGTATTTCGCCGAATTGGCCTCGGCCTTGTCCAGCCTTGCCACGCCCTTCGAGATGGTGGCCTTGAGCTCGGCGCCGTCGATCGGCAGCGTCCCGTCCGAGACATCGTCAAGGGCAAAGAAGCCGCCCTGTTCGGTGTGCTTCAGAAACGCCGGCAAATTGAGCCCGCTCAGCGCGCCCGGCCCGAACGTCGCCGTGACCGAGCCGTCGGCGTTCTCGAAGATCGAGTCCCAGGATTTCCCCGGCCCTTTGAGGATAACCGAGACCGTGCCTGTGCTGGCCGGCACCAGTCGCGTCATGCCGGCAGCCGTGCCGAAAGCCGCGCCGTCAATGTCGGAGGCGAGCAGCCGGATCTCGACTTGCGAACCCTCCGGCTTGCGGTCGAAGCGCAGGCTGCTCTGAACGTTGCCACCAAAGGCCGACGCATCGGAAATGTCGAAGACGGCAAGCCCGTTCTTCACCTGCGCCGTGGCTGCGACGTCGGCAAGCTGGACCGCGCCCGCCGAGGCATGCGCCGCCGACAGCCTCAGATCCAGATTGACGCGGTCGGCAAAGCTGGTGTCGATTTCCCCGGGGCCGGTCTCGCCGGTGGGCGCCAGCGGCGTGAAGGCCGAGAACAGCGACCTGAGGTCGAGCGTGTCGAAGGCGAGCGTGCCGGAAATCACCGGCAAGGCGTCGCCGAACGAGAAATCGAGCGCCCCCATTCCCGGGTTGTTGTCCAGCGCCACCGCGGTGTTTTCGAATTTGACGCGGCCGGCCGTGGCCGTGATCTTGCTCGAAATCGAGACGGAACCGATCGCCGTACCGGGGGCGATACCGGCCTGCGACCATTCCAGCACCCGCCGCAGCGATGGCGCGGCGAATTTTGCCTGACCGTCGAAATAGGCGTTCTGCGACATGCCGGCCGTGCCGTCGAACGAGAAGCTGGCGGGGGCTGCCTTGAACGAAAACGTGACGGGCGCGGCACCGCCGGCAAACAGCACCAGCGGATTGGGCGAGGCGGCATCGACGGTGACGCTTTCGCCACGCCAGATGCCGGTCGCCGACAAGGTCGCGTTGCTGTTCATGGCCGCCCAGCTTGCCTGGCCGGACAGGCTGGTCAGCAATTCGACGTCCTTGCCGCCGATGGAGGCGACCATGCGGCCGTCCCTGAATTCCACGGTGCCGAACGGGTCGGCCGGCAGCTTGCTCAGATCGGGCTTGGTCGGATCGGCGCCGACCACGCCGCGCGCGGTGTCGATCGAGCGCGTGATGCGTCCTCCGGTCGGTATGGCGGGCAGGAACATACCGTTTGCGGTGCGCTGAACCCGGATTGTCGGCCGCACCAGCCGCGCCGTCGAAAACACCACATCGCCCTGCAGCGCCGCCATGGCCGAAAGGTCGACCTCGACCCGTTCAGCTTCAATCACTGGCGGCGCGTCGGTCTCGGTCCACTGCGACAGCGTGACGTCGCTCAATATGGCGCGGAACTTCGGCCACACCTCGATGCGCGGCGAACCGGCAATGGTGACCCTGAAACCGCTCCACGCGCTCATCTCCCAAGCGATGCGGTCGCGCACGATCCGGGTCGAGGCAATCAGCGGCAGAGCGGCGACGACCAGCGCGATGACGAGCACGGCAACGCCGATCGCCCATACTCCGCGCCGGATCAAAGGTGATGGCATATCGCCCCGTATGCTTTCATTCCGACAAAAATCGCCCGACGGGTGTAACCCAGCGCCGACGCATTTCAAGTCTTTATGGCCCGGCGATGGCAATTGCGCACATCTGTCCGCATTCGACCGAACAAAATCTTGCTCTGCCGCCGGGTGATATGCATAAGCGTTGCTTGCTTCAGCCTGCTACGAGGCGCGGCGTTTTTGGGACAGCGGCGCCTGTAAAGCTGGGGCTAATGCATGTCGCCCGGAAGTGTGCAGCGGTTCCGGGACAACGACATGCATAGAAACAAAAGCATATCAGTCTTGCGACGCGACGGGCTTCAAGGAGGATCGATCATGGCAGCCGAAGCACCGCTCTGGACCCCGACGCAAGACCAGATCGACGCAGCACCCCTGACCGCCTTCATGAAGGACGCGGCGGCCAAGAGCGGCACATCCTTCGCCTCCTACGCCGAACTACACCGCTGGTCGGTCGACGATCGCGAAGGCTTCTGGAGCCTGCTGTGGGATTTTTGCGGCATTGTCGGCGACAAGGGGACCGATGGGGGCGGGACCGTGCTCGTCGATGGCGACAAGATGCCCGGCGCCGCCTTCTTCCCCGATGCGACGCTGAACTTCGCCGAGAACCTGCTGAAGAAGACCGGATCCGGCGCGGCAATCGTCTTTCGCGGCGAGGATAAGATCGAGCGGCGGCTGTCGTGGAACGAACTGCACCAGCTGACCTCGCGCTTTCAGCAGCTTTTCCTGTCGCTCAAGGTGAAGAAGGGCGACCGCATCGCGGCGATGATGCCCAACATGCCGGAAACCGTCGCCGCCATGCTGGCGGCTGCCTCGATCGGCGCGGTCTGGTCGTCTTGTTCCCCCGATTTCGGCGAACAGGGTGTGCTCGACCGTTTCGGCCAGATCGAACCGGTCGTCTTCATCGCGCCGGACGGCTACTGGTACAATGGCAAGGCAATCGAGGTCGCCGAAAAGATTGCAGCCGTTGCCACGAAGCTCGAAACCGTCGGCAAGGTCCTGATCGTCGACTATCTCGGTACGTCGCGCGATATCGCCGCGATTATCGACAAGGCGGTGGCGCTGGAAGAGGCGCTGTCGCCTTTTGCCGCCAAAGCCCTCACATTCGAGCAGTTACCATTTTCGCATCCGCTCTATATCCTGTTTTCGTCCGGAACCACCGGCATTCCCAAATGCATCGTCCATTCGGCCGGCGGCACGCTGATCCAGCATGTCAAGGAACACCGGCTGCATGCCGGGCTCGTCGACGGCGACCGCTTCTTCTACTTCACCACCTGCGGCTGGATGATGTGGAACTGGCTGGTATCGGGCCTGGCTTCGGGCGCGACACTGCTGCTCTATGACGGCTCGCCCTTCTACCCCGACGGCAATGTGCTGTTCAGCTTCGCCGATGCCGAGAAGATGACCTTCTTCGGCACCTCGGCCAAGTTCATCGATTCCGTGCGCAAGGCCGGCCTGAAGCCAATCCGAACGCATGATCTGTCGACCGTGCGGGCGATCTCGTCGACCGGCTCGCCGCTGTCGCCGGAGGACTTTCGCTTCGTCTATGACGGCATCAAGAGCGACGTGCATCTGGCCTCGGTCTCCGGCGGCACCGATATCGTCTCCTGCTTCGTGCTCGGCCTGCCGACCCAACCAGTCTGGACCGGCGAGATCCAGGGTCCCGGCCTCGGCCTTGCCGTCGATGTCTGGGATGATGACGGCAAGCCGATCCGAGAGCAGAAAGGCGAACTGGTCTGCACAAAGGCGTTTCCGTCAATGCCGATCGGCTTCTGGAACGACCCCGAGGGCAAGAAATACCAGGCGGCCTATTTCGAGCGCTTCGACACTATCTGGTGCCATGGCGACTTCGCTGAATGGACCGCGCATGGCGGCATGATCATCCACGGCCGTTCCGACGCCACGCTCAACCCGGGTGGCGTGCGCATCGGTACGGCGGAAATCTACAACCAGGTCGAGCAGATGCCGGAGATCCTCGAAGCGCTGTGCATCGGCCAGGATTTCGACAATGACGTGCGCGTCGTTTTGTTCGTGCGGCTGGCCGCCGGCGTGACACTGGACGAGGATCTGGAAAAGCGCATCCGGGCAAAAATCCGCACCGGCGCCAGCCCGCGTCACGTGCCGGCAAAGATCGTTGCGGTGACCGACATTCCACGCACCAAATCGGGCAAGATCACCGAGCTTGCGGTGCGCGACGTCGTGCATGGCCGCGCCATCAAGAACAAGGAAGCGCTCGCCAACCCCGAGGCGCTGGAATTGTTCAAGGATCTGCCGCAACTGGCGGAGTAATTCCAGGAAAAGTGTGAAGCGGTTTTCCCGGGAAAAGCGCGTAGCGCTTTCCCTGAGGAATTACGCCAAAACAAGGAACCAGAGCGGTTCCACCTGCGAACCGCTCTGGCGGACTGACCGCGCCGGCATGGTTAATGATTTATGCCGGTCGAATTTACCTAGATTTCACGAGTGGTACACATTCGTAAATTTTTTGGCCGGCCGGTAAGGAGTTGTTAAGGCCCGGCGTCGATAGTCGCACGTAACTTGAGGGAGAAATCCCGCTCCTCGTCCCCTGAGGATCAGATTCGCTCAAGCCCCGTTGTGACAGCAAAATTCCATTAAGGCGTCCTGTTGGACGCCTTTTCTTTGTGCCGGTTCAGGATGGTCTGTTCCGAAAGGCTAGGCCCTATTCGGCCAGCACCCGCGTCGACGGGAAGGCGACTTCGACCAGCGTCCCTTCGCCCGGCGTCGAGGTGATGGTGAAGCGGGCGCGGTTGGCTTCCACCATCGCCTTGGTCAGCGGCAGGCCGAGACCGGTGCCGTCGCCACGCCCGCGCTTCAGCGCATTGATCTGCTTGAACGGCTTCAACGCCTGCTCGATCTCGGCATGGCTCATGCCAATGCCGGTATCGCGCACCCGCATGAGGACATCGCCGGAGGTCTCATAGGCGGTCGACACAATCACCTGGCCACCGGCCTGCGTGTAGCGGATGGCGTTGGACAGGATGTTGAGCGCGATCTGGCGCACGCTTCTGAGGTCGGCGACCACTTCCGGCAGCCGCGAGGCGAAGCTGGAGCGGATGATGACGCGTTCGCGATTGGCCTGCGGCTGCATCATCGCCACCGTCTCGGCCAGCGTGTCGTTGAGCGACACCGCCTCGTAGTCCATCTCCTGCTGGCCGGCCTCGATCTTCGAGATGTCCAGGAGGTCGTTGACCAGGTCGAGCACATGGTTGCCCGAGCGGTTGATGTCGCGCAGATAGTCGCGGTAGCGGTCATTGGCCACGGGGCCGAACTTTTCGTCCACCATCAGTTCGGAAAAACCGATAATGGCGTTGAGCGGCGTGCGGATCTCATGGCTGATGCGGGCGAGAAAATCGGTCTTCTGCGATGAAGCACGCTCGGCCACGGCGCGCGCCTGGGTCAGGTCTTCCTCGGCCCGCTTCCACTGCGTGATGTCGCGCACCACGGCACAGAAGCCGCTGTCGTTGGGCAGCCGGCCAATGGTCATGAACAGCGGGATGAAACGCCCTTGCGCCTCGCGCCCGATCACCTCGCGGCCATCGTTCATCACACTCGCCACGCCGGGCTCGGACAGTCCGTTGAGATAGTCGCGTGCCGCGCGCTGGCTTTCGATGGCAAACAGCGACGCGAAAGGCTTGCCGGTCACCTCGTCGCTGTCGAAGCCGAACAGCGCCTCGGCCGGACGGCTGATCGAGCGGATATCGCCGTCGCGGCCGATCAGCACCACGCCGTCGGTCGCGGTGTCGATGATGGTGCGCATTTCGGCAACGCGTGACTTGAGCTCGGAAACGTCGGGCTGCGTCTGCTCCTCGGCCGCGACATGCGCGACCATCGGCGCCTCGTCGTCGCCAGTGCGGCGTACGACCAGCATCAGTGCCTTGCCGGCGCGCCACGGTACCGAACGCAAAATGGCTTCGATCGGAAATTCCTGCCCGTCACGCGCCTTCAGCCGCAGCGCGTGGTCGCTTTCGTCGGCCGTCTCGGAATAGGGATCGGCAAACAGCGCGTCGAGGCCGCCGGCATCGCTCAAAGCGTCGAGCGTGTCATAACCGGTCAGGCCGAGGAATTCCTCATTGGCGTAGTAAAGCTCGTCACCGGAATGGATGAGAAGCGGCACCGGCAGCTTGCCGAGAATCGACGTATCAGGGGCCTTGTGTTCGTCTCCGACTGAAAACGCCGAAGGCATGAACCCTTCAAGTTTCAGCGGCGGCACTTTCAGGCGCGGCGGCTCTGCCGGCGCGGTGTCCGCATCGCCGGCCCTGGCCTCGTCCTTCACAGGCGAACCGGTCGCCTCGTCGGCCGGCGCCCAATCCTCATTGTCCTCGGCATCGCGGAAATCGGCCGCAGTCATGCTGTCGTCTTCGCCGGCATCGGCCGGCGCCTCGGCAACAGCCGGATGTGGCTCCTTGGCCTCGACGATTTCCTGCTCTTTCGTCTCATCCGGCTCGGAAGCCGGCGCCGATTCGCTGTTGGAAGACGTAGCTTCGGTACTTTCTCCGGTGACGGAGCCTGGTTCGGGATCGGCATAATCGAGCAGCGAGCGCGACACTGTCGGCGCCTTCGCCTCGCCTGCTTCGCTGTCCGCAATGACGTCGCCCGGCAGCGCGCCGTCGAGCCGCGCCAGGTCCTTTTCGTCCTCGGCATCGCTTTCCGGTGGCTCGGCTTCAGCCATTTCGCTTTCGGGTGCGGTTGCCGATGGTTCAGCTGCGGCAGTCGGGGGGACTTCGTCCGGGCTCGAGGCTCCGGCGGGTTGCTGGGCTGGCGCGGCCGTTTCAGCTTGGTTCGCCTCGACATGATCCGGCTTGGGCTGATCTCCCTTGGCCTGATCCGGCGTTACCTGATCCGGCTTGGCAGATTCGGCCTGTTTGGTGATCTCCGGCTGCTCCGGCGGGGGATTGTCCTTCTTCAGCCGCTCGCCGATTTCGCGGAAAGCACTGCGCTCCAGCGTCGACAGGCCTTTATCATTGG
The DNA here is from genome assembly GCF_056403715.1 of Mesorhizobium sp. P2_F5. Classification (NCBI taxonomy): domain Bacteria; kingdom Pseudomonadati; phylum Pseudomonadota; class Alphaproteobacteria; order Hyphomicrobiales; family Phyllobacteriaceae; genus Mesorhizobium; species Mesorhizobium sp. P2_F5. The sequence continues at coordinate 125,485 of NZ_JBFUEY010000017.1, forward strand.
CCGGCTGCCGATGCTCGGCCAGCCGGATGACCTTGTCGGCAAAGCGCCGTTCCTGCTTCGGCACGATGGTCAGCGCCGGCACTTCGCCCTCGAACGGATCGGTCGCCTTGGGAGCTTCCGCGACGGTCTCTTCCTGGGCCGGTTCGGCTGTTGCCAGCGGCGCGCCATTGGGGATCAGCGCCATGCCGATCGCTTCCGGATCGACCACCGCATCGCTGGCGCGGGCGACGCCGAAACCGCGAAAACCTTCGAAGGCGCGGCTGCGGCCATAGACGGGCAGTGCGGCCAGATCGACCGGTATCTTCAGGTCGGTGCCCGCAACCGGCCACAGCACGGAGCGGCCCGACCAGGTGTCGCGCCGTTCGAGCAGGCCCGCGATCTCGCCCGAGGCATCGAGGCCGAAAATTGTCGCAACATCCTTGAAGCGGCGGCCGATCACATCGGCGGCGGGCTTGCCGACAATGTCGGTGAATTCCGGCGACAGCGCGCTGAACTTGCCGTCAGCGTCGGTGCGCCAGACGAAACGCAGCGGTGGCGCCGAGCGGTCGATCTCACGTTTGGCGGGGGGCGCAGCCGGTGGGGCTACGTCGGAGGGCAGGGCGGGCGAGGCGGCAGCAGCGCTGTCCGGCTGCGCATTCTCGGCCGGGACAACTGATTCCGGCTCGACTTGTGCCGGACTGTCCGGCTCGCTCGCCCGCGGTTCTTCGCCGGCATGGAAGTACCAATGATCGTGTTGCGCGGGCGCGCTGTCGTTCGCCGCTTGCTCGCGGCCGGTCGTCTGCTCGCGATCGCGTGCCTTTGCATCGGTTGGCGGAGAAGCATCATCGTCCGTCGCAGCCGGTATTGTCTCGGCGACGTCAGGTGCGGCCGTGAGTGGTGCGCCCTGATCACTGACCGCGACGGATTGGTCAGCCACCGCATCGACCGCTGCCGTGTTCTCCGCAGCGGCTTGTGTCGGGCCAACGTCCTCCTGCGCTGCAGCCGGTTCGGCGTCCAGCGCACCGACAGGATTTTCCTCTCCGAGTTGATCCTCGTCTATGACCACCAGCAGATGCCTGGACTCGGTCAGACGGGCAAAGCCCGCCGGATAGGACGTCGTGCCGCCGGGAACCAGCCGTTTGACGATGCGGTCGTCCTGGCTCGCCACATCGGCGACAAGCGCGGCCAGCGTCTGTGGCCGGATGGTGAGCGCCGCAAAACCGTCTGAAGCCGCCTCGACAGTGCCGGCGGCGTCGACAAAGGCGATGAAATGGCCGTCCTCGGTAAAGCCGCTGATGGCGCGGGCCGCAATGTCGGCAGCACTGCGCGATCCGGTTTGCGCGGCCGGCACCGCCAGCATGATGGCGCTTTCGCCGTCCGGCATCGTCACCGCACTGGCCAGGAAGCCGACGGCGCGGCTGGTCATGCCGGTCGCCAGCCGCACCGTGATGGCGCGGTCGCTGCCGATCTGCGGGAAGCCCGAGGTCGCCATGATCTGCCGCCTGGCAATCAGCGGCAGCTGTGCCGAGGCGCCGATGATGGCCTCGATATCGGGATAGCCGAACACCGCCGCGCCCGGGCCGTTGGCCCAGATCACCTGTTCGAGGTCAGCCGACAGAATCGCGATCGCGTCGCCGGCGGCAAAGCGCTGGCGGACCGCGTCGAGCACGGCGACATCGAGGAAAGAGTAGTTCTCGGAAGGCATGCGCTTGGCGGACCCTTTCGGTGAAACCTCTTGGCGAACCTACAAGGCGGGCAATTTGCAGTTAACGCTTTGTTAATAAAAGCCCGCGCGGCGAAGGTCCACAAGCCATGGCGGGAAGCGGGGGGAATCTCTGGCCTCTTGGTTAACGGCCCTTGGGTAATGCCCAGGGTAACGTACGGGAAGAAATTTATGGTGCACTGCAACAAAGATATTGCATCGCACAAAAAAACCGCTATATTGCCATCATACATGAACGAGACGGCTTTTTGTCAAAGCCGCTACCCCCGAAAGGATGGAAAATGACCAAGGCCAAGACCGCTGAGACCATCGAAAACGTTGAATTCCCGAGCTTCGACGCTTCCAAGGCAACCGACCAGATCCGCGCTTTCGCCGAAAAGGGCGTGGAGCAGTCGAAGGAAGCCTACTCCAAGCTGAAGACCGGCGCCGAAGAGACCCAGAAAGTTCTGGAATCGACCTTCGAAACCGCCAAGACCGTTTCCAGCGACCTGTCGCTCAAGACCATCGCCGCTCTGCGCGCCAATGCCGAAGCCGGCTTCTCGCACCTCGAAGCCCTGATCGGCGCCAAGTCGCTGTCGGAAGTCGTCGAGCTGCAGACCGCCTTCCTGCGCAAGCGCGTCGAGACCACCGTCGAGCAGGCCAAGGAGTTTCAGGCCGTTGCTTCCAAGGCTGCCGAAGACGTCTCGAAGCCGGTCAAGACCGCCTTCGAGAAGGCCCTGAAGGACATCAAGGCCGCCTAATAATTACGCACAACTCTACGATGCATCAAAACGTCGCATTTCGTCAGACAAATAGATGTGCGATAGAGCTGTCCAGTGAATACCCGGCGAGTGGAACCTCCTCCCTCTGCTCTCCGGGGTGACCAGCCAGCACCTCCTCCCGCTGGCTCGTAACAGGAAAAGGCCGGCACCTCCTCCCGCCGGCCTTTTCTTTTGCCCGAAGAAAACCGGCGCCTGTTGGCAGAACCGGCTTTGCCTTATCAAAGGCCTTGAATTAGACTCTGATAGACCGTATTGGACGCATCGCCGAACGACAGAGCGGATCTCGGAGAATGAATTTTTCACCACGATCTGGCTCAGGCGAACGTGCCGTTGTAGCTCAGATGGTTAGAGCGCCGGATTGTGGATCCGGAGGTCGCTGGTTCGATCCCAGCCAACGGTACCATCGGCTTATCCTGTAAGCCATTGAGTTTTATAGCGAATTTCACATATCTGGCCGTGTTTCTCGCATCATTCTACTCATCTGTGTGTTGCCTATTGTGATACTTATCAGATAGGTTCGGCCTCTTCTCCGCCTTGATGGCACCCATCACACGTAGCTCAAGCCTTCTGGTTTCGAAAGACCTTGCAACGATGCGCGCGATAATCGGCGGCAACGACGTGTAATTGGGTGGGTCGTGACCCGAAGCGGACGCTCATTTCGCAACAAGCTGGCGGCGGCAATGCGCCGCGTGCCAGTAGCGGACGTTGAACTTCCAATGTCCGATGTCGTGAGTTGACCCCGACATTCACGTCGTGAGTGAATCACGAGATAGGGGCGACTTTGCGCGGGCGCTTGCGCTCGTCAACGAGATGGCTAGCCGACTGGTCGTGGTAGCCCTATGGCGGGATCAACGTACTTATCCTGCGGGGCGCTGTAATTGGACGTGGGTGTCCGGTATTTTGTCATATTTCGTGATTTGCGCGATATCGCCGACGGGGCTCTGATGTGAGCGGGCTTTTCTGGCTTCAGGCACGTGGCGAAAAGGGCGAGGGGTGTGAAAGGTGGCCAAGCATGGCCAATACGAACACCATTGTCTTGAGCGGCGACTATGGCTACCGCCAATATAAAGTATCCGGTCTGCCCGCCGACACCATAATCGATGCCACCAGCGCCTCGTGGATCGTCGCCAATCAGGGAAGCCCCACCAACCTCTATCCCTTCGCGGTCGTCAACCCCGGCGACAACCTCCTGGCTTTCGGCGGCACGATCAACGGCACGGTCTCCCAAACCGGCGACTGGGAGAACATCTACGTCAACTCCGCCGCAGTCCGTATAAATTCAGCCCACAGCTTTACGATCGACGACTGGACAATCACCCAGCCTTGGGATGGCATCCGTGTCGGCGGCACCGGCACCTTCCTCATCGAAGACTCCTATGTCGGCAACTCACGAGACGACGCGGTCGAGGACGACGACGTCATCGGCGGCACCATCCGGGATTCCCTGTTCGATCACGTGTTTTCCGGAGTGAGCCTTGGCGACGGTGAATTTGATGGGTCTGACAACACGGTCACCATGGATGGCATGCTTCTGGGCATGGGAGAGTACCTTCGCAAAGGCGTGATGACCCACGGTTCGCCATTCAAACTCGACAATGGCACAGGCGCTAACGATATCACGCCCAGCCTGCACTTTATCGACTGTGTGGTGGCGATCACCGACGTTCACCACAACGGCCAGGCGCGGCTGCAGCATGCCTGGGACAAGACGGTCGAGTCGCACGACAATTACTATCTCAACCTCTCTGACACGCCGCTGCCGGCGGATTATCCAATGCCGCCCGCCGGCTGGACGGTCCTTCAAGGTCAGGCGGCCCGCGATTACTGGGCCAACGCCAAGGCGGCCTGGCATACAGCCCATGACGGGACCGACCCGATACCGTCACCTCCGATCCCGCCGACCGAACCGACCCACGGTACGAGCGGGAACGATACTTTTGTCGGCACTGGCGCGGCCGATACCTTTGATGCCCTGGCTGGCAACGACACACTGCGGGGCCTGGGTGGCAATGACGTGCTGACCGGTGGCAGGGGCGAGGACACCTTCGTGTTTGATACGGCCTATGGCCCCGGCAATGTCGACACACTCACCGACTTCCACGCGGCGGATGACTCGCTCTATCTCGACAACGCCGTCTTCACCAAGCTCGGCGCCGGTTCCTTGTCCAGCCCGACGCGGGTGAACTCGTCGTATTTCGAGTTGCGAGAACACGCCGCCCACAGCAACGATTACCTGCTCTACAACCGGGCCACGGGCGTTCTGTCCTATGATCCCGACGGCTCGAAATCGATCCCGCAGGTGGAAATCGCCCACCTAGAGCCCGGAGCGGCCCTGACCTATCACGACGTGTTCGTCGTTTGATCGCTCATGCGATCGCACATGGCACAAGGAAGCGCGAGCGCGTCACGGGTGTTCCTGTTGCCACTGACAGCGATCAGAAATGGCGGCGGATAGCGCCCATCTAGTTGCCGGTGGCGGGTTTCGCCATGTGGGCTTGCCTGCGCTCAAACGGTTCCCAGGTCGCAACGGTGCATAAGTAGTTCGGACCGTGAGTATCGAGGGAGGCGCTGATGATGACGCCAGCGCTGGAAAGAACTCGCCCTTTTTGCGGTGGGACGTGGGTCTGTTCGAGCGTCGGCAGCGGCGGAGCAATGCGCAGTATTAGTCAAAATTTGGCAATCGCGATTGTCTTGTCGAGAATCCGCTTACCCGGCCTTGTCAGCGCGTCGTGGCGCGATAATTTTTGTTGAGAAGGGGACTTCGATCAAAAGGAGCCGACCATGAAACACCAAACCATAAGCCAACTGCAGACAATCGCAGAAGTGGAACCCTTGTCGACATACCCGATCATGACCCGGCAACAGCGCATCGAGCGCTGGGCAAAGTTGCTGGAAGAACATCCCGAGCGATGCTTGGGAGCGCTGACTGGCACTGAGCATCTGAAGTGGCAAGCCCGCGACGCAGCACGCAGCGCGGGCTCGCCAATCACAGTGGCCTTCGAGGATCCGGTACTGCGTGCGGTCGGCCTGAAGGATGACACCTATGGGGAAGCAAAGCGCTTCTTCGAACTGTCTGACTGGGAATTGCACGACATCGTCTGCAGTTGCCATGTCGGGACCACGATAAAAGGGCAATGGGCTGCCGCTAGAGTCCGCCGGACAATCGCTGGGAACAGGTTTCTCAATTGGCTCAGGGAGAGAATGTGACACTGAGGTCGCCTAGAGCAGCGACAACGATTGCATCGGTAAGAGCCCATGATACCCGGCTTCTCCCAGTCGACCCCACAGCCGGTGTAGAACACGCATCACCTCGCGTCCGGCCGCCAAGGCCAGCCGCTCGAAGATTTTGAGCATCAGCCTGCCGTCAGATGCCGCCGCTGTCATGTTGGTCTTCGGCAATGTCGCGCTCGTTCAGCCAGTGCTCTAGGGCGTCTACCATCTCTTCGGCCGATTTGCCGAGTGTCTTGAGATGGATTTCCGGGTTTTCCGGCGCTTCGTAGGGAGAATCGACGCCGGTGAAATTCTTGATCTCGCCATTCAGTGCGCGCGCGTAAAGGCCCTTCGGATCGCGCCGGGCGCATTCCTCGAAGGGCGTATCGACAAACACCTCGACGAATTCGCCGTCGGCCATCAATTCGCGCGCCATGCGCCGCTCGGCGCTGAACGGCGAGATGAAGGAGACAATGACGATCAGCCCGGCATCGGCCATCAGCTTGGCCACTTCGGTGACGCGGCGGATGTTTTCGACGCGGTCTGCATCGGTGAAGCCGAGATCGCGGTTGAGGCCGTGGCGGACATTGTCGCCGTCGAGAATGTAGGTGTGGCGCCCCGAGGCGAAAAGCTTCTTCTCGAGCAGGTTGGCGATGGTCGACTTGCCCGAGCCGGAAAGCCCGGTGAACCAGAACACGGCCGGGCGCTGGCTCTTCAGGTCGGAGCGGCCGCGCTTGCCGACATCGAGCGACTGCCAGTGGATGTTTTCGGCGCGGCGCAAAGTATGCAGGATCATGCCGGCGCCGACCGTGGCGTTGGTGATGCGGTCGATCAGGATGAAGGCGCCGGTGGTGCGATTGTCGGCGAAGGTGTCGAAGGCGATCGGCGCGCGGGTCGAGATGTTGCAGATGCCGACTTCGTTCATGTCGAGCGACTTTGCCGCTTCATGGGCAAAGTTGTTGACATTGATCCGATATTTCAGATCGGTGACGGTGGCGCTGGTCTGGTCGGTCTCGGTGCGCAAAATGTAGGAGCGGCCAGGCAGCAGCGCCGCCTCGTCGAACCAGACGATGTTGGCGGCGAACTGGTCGGCGACCTGCGGCCGCGCCGCGGGCGACACCAGCATGTTGCCTCTGGAGACCTCGACCTCGTCATCGAGCACAAGAGTGATGGCCTGGCCCGCGACCGCCTGGGTGAGATCGCCGCCTTGCGTGACGATCCGCTTGACGCGCGAGGATTTGCCGGACTTGGCGACAACAACCTCGTCGCCCTGCGCAACCGAGCCGGAGGCGATCGTGCCGGCAAAGCCGCGAAAATCGAGATTGGGTCGATTGACGTATTGGACCGGGAAGCGGAACGGCAGCTCGACCATCGCTTCGGCGACCGACACGGTTTCGAGATGCTCGATCAGCGTCGGGCCGGAACACCATTCCATGCTTTCCGATCGGCGGCTGACATTGTCGCCATAACGGGCCGACATCGGGATCGGCACGATCGTCTGGAAGCCGAGATCGCGCGAGAATTGCCCGTAGTCTTCGACGATACGGTCGAAAACCGTCTGATCGAAATCGACAAGATCGATCTTGTTGACGGCCAGCACGACATGGCGGATGCCGAGCAGTGAGGCGATGATCGAATGGCGCCTGGTCTGGCGAAGCACACCCTGCCGCGCATCGATCAGCACGATCGCCAGGTCGGCGGTCGAGGCGCCGGTCGCCATATTGCGGGTGTATTGTTCGTGGCCAGGTGTGTCGGCGACGATGAATTTGCGCTTGGGGGTGGCAAAGAAGCGATAGGCGACGTCGATGGTGATGCCCTGCTCGCGCTCGGCCTCGAGGCCGTCGACCAGCAACGCGAAGTCGATGTCGTCGCCGGTGGTGCCGTGCTTGCGGGAATCGCCTTCGAGTGCGGCGAGCTGATCCTCGAAAATCTGCCTGGTGTCGGAAAGCAGGCGCCCGATCAGCGTCGACTTGCCGTCATCGACCGCACCGCAGGTGAGGAAGCGCAGCAGCGACTTCTTTTCCTGCGCCGCCAGATAGTCGCGAACACCGTCGGTGGGTGCAAGGCTCTTTGCCATGTGGCGCACGGCTAAAAGTATCCTTCGCGCTTCTCGTCGAGGCGCAATTTCATGCGCTCGTCATCTCTGGGGATTAGCATGCCATCGCGTTCCACCACCGGCCGTACCTCGGTGAATAGCGCTTACTGCGGCGGAACAAGGACAGATTAAGGATCGGCGTCCGGCGGCTCTCATCCACGGCAGTCCGTCGCGCGATGCAATCCGAAAGGCGGCCCTGCAATATACCAGGCGATCCGATCTGGTCCCTGATGGACATGGTCATCTCCAAGCCTATCACTGGCTCTTCATAACCCTCCTGCTCGCCGCTGTCTTCTCGCGATCTGCGCTTCCGGGGGGATCAGGCAAGAAGATTGGGAGCGCGTCCGTGAAATGGTCCATTCAATGGGTCAGGTCCGCCTAACTCGGATTGCAAGGCTTCTGATCACGAAGGCCCTGTGGTGGGGCGCCATCCCATGCCAATCACGCTGAGACTATCGTTGCTGCCAGCCCTGATGTGAAGCCCGTCCGCCGTGGGGCCAAATGCGACCCGTTATGGGTCAGTACGCCTGGCACCGCAATTGCGTTGATAGGTGTGTGGGATGGGCGAGGGCCCGTCGTCTCGCAAATGGGGCGGCGGGCCTTTAGTCAACGAGGACTTGGATGGAGCGGCCCGGGACCCCTTGTTGGGATGGGGCGAGGACACCGGGCCTAACCGACGGGCAGTTTGTGAGAAACGGCGCCGGGGGCTGGGGGACTATATGCGATCATGCTAGATATGTGCAAAGCATACGAACGAGGTACGAGCGCAACAATTCGGGGGTCAACCGGAGACCGATACACCGGTGGCGCCGGCGTTGTGAGCATATTCGAGAAGCCGCACTGGCGCTGACTAAAACGGAGTAGGGGGAACAGTGGCGGCGTAGGAATGGCCTCGCTTTCCGTTTTCACGGCGCGCTGAATGCCTCATCGCTTCTTGTGCTCCTTCGTGACGTTTTGCTGATCTGGTACATCGGTGCGTCAGAAGCAAATCCCGTCGCCGACCGCCTTTGGTTCGCCAGAGCTAGCCCTTGTCGTTTCGCCGCTTGCCACTATGCTTTAGCGAATTCAAAAATAAGAGGGTACGGGCGTGCTTCGTCGATCGGCTCGAGCTCGTCTGCTTGGTCTTATCGCCGCGGCAGTTCTGCCGGGCTGGCTGTTCGCCGCATATCTTCTCCTCCAGTATACGGTGCAACAGCAAAGCCGCTTCGAACAGGACGCTTTGCGGACGGCGCGACAAGTCTCGCTGGTGGTCGACGAAGAGCTTGCCAACCTGCAGACCATTCTTGAAGTCTCTCAAAATCGGCCACTCTCGCCAACGGCGATCTGAAGGCGTTTCACGATGAGACGAGTCGCCGTGTGCAAGGCACGGATCAGATCCTCACCTTGAATGATGCCAATGGCAATCAGCCTACGAACACCGACATCGCGCAAGGTCAGAATTTGCCTCTCGTCGAACCGGTATGGAACATGAGCATCCTGGAGGGCATGAAGAAAACTGTCGTGCAGCACGCGAGGCTGGCAAGAAGGAGTCGCCGGATTTTAATGCCTCGTGGATCCACGAGGTGCTCGGCGGCGCCGGCGGAATGGGGAAAAGTTCGGTTCGGCGGAACAATGGGACGTACGCTGGTCCCTGAAGGCCGGGGAAGTGGCGGTCTCCCGGCCAGCATAGATTACGGAGCGTTTTTCTGGTCCTGCGCGCATATCTCCTTTTGACCTACGACGAATCAGGTTCGAGCAGCATGGGATGCGCCAAAGGGAGTGTGGACCGGCAGCGGTCAGTCCGATTTTCTAAAATCGCGGCCCGACTCCTCCGAATCGCAAGTTTGCACTTCTCAGGTTGAGACAATTCCGCATGCACTTTTTGGTGTGGCATCCGGCCTGTGCAATTCCAGGCTGTTGGAGGGTTGGAGGGCTTAACATATTAGCTAGCTAAGATATAATTACAAATTGTTAACCAGGATTAATGCGTCTTTTCCACAGCATCGTAGTATGCCTTGCAGGTTGGGTTACCTCTAAAGGGCAGGGAAGCCATACGTCCGTGCGTTGGGGCGACGTATGTCCTACTCCTTAAATCCATTCCTAAGACCTAAGCAGCCTGACACACGATAAACGAGCGTATCAGTTCACGCTGACAAGCTTTTGCGAGGGCTAAACCAAAAGGAGAAAGGCAAAGTCAGCGGCGGAGAGGAGTAGGTAAGTCGATGGCACACCCCCAAACTTCCGATTTTTCGAATGACGCGATAAGACCGTTACACAACGGGCAAATGCCGGGCGCAAATGGCCTTGGCAAGTCCGATCTCGAAGACGGACATCGAGGCGAAGGTCTTGTCATGATTGTCGACAAGCGAGCACTTGAGCGTGAATGCCTTGCTCGTGGCCTTGTCGAACACAATCCCACTTTGCGCGTTAGCGCGGTAGGATCGCTCGACGAAATCCAGCACATTGCCGGGGAAACGGAGCCGTCTGCGGTCCTCGTCATCCTTGGTTCCAGAAAGGTCTCCGACCAGAGTGTTCGGGCGGAACTTGCGCATTTCATTGCTGAGATTGGCGCCGTACCCGTAATCGTCGTGGTGGATTCCGACGAGCCGGCGGAGGTTCTCGCCGCACTCGAATGCGGCGCCCGTGGCTACATTCCCACAAGCGTGACGGTGAAGGTCGCTGCCGAGGCCATTGGTCTCGCTCGCGCCGGAGGGATCTTTGTACCCGCCAGCTGCGTGCTGGCGCTCCGAGAGATCATCCACTCATCCGCAAACGGTGCCCGTCCGCTCGCCGGTATGTTCACTATACGCGAGGCGGCGGTCGTGGAGGCGCTCAAGAAAGGCAAGGCGAACAAGATAATTGCCTACGAACTCAACCTCTGCGAGAGTACCGTCAAGGTTCACATCCGTAATATCATGAAAAAACTGAAGGCTACGAACCGCACGGAGGTAGCGTACAAACTTAGACAGATGTTGCTTTGAAGCTGCCTCGATCGGCCCTTGCCTGGACGGCTCTAGCAATACAACTGCTGGATGCGTAAACGGCGGGACTAGCGGTTCGCCGCTCTAATCTAACCGAAGGTCGATCGTCTCGTCCGAGCCTTTTCGCGAGACAGGCACTCTCGGCTGGTATTTAGGCACTTTCCCGGCCAACCGTGGCGGACCCTGCCTTCACCAGAAATCCAACGCTGTCCCCTCCGAGCTCCGCGCCCCGATATGCGGCTTCGGCGGCCTTCAGCCCACCCGTCAGTCTGCGGACCATTGGAGCCGGTCCGAGTACGTCAAGTGGAAGGCCCAACTGACCGCGGGTGGGCCGCTTCGGTGGCCAGATCCTGAGGCCGAAATAGCTGGCCGCCGAGCGATCGATCCCGCCGCTGAATTGCACCAGCAGCGCTTGGCTCGAGTTCTGAGCAATACGGCCGAGGCTGTTGATGTCCATTGGTGGTTTGTCGGACGGCCTCATCGCGACCACGATCACATCCCATGCATCGTCGGTCAGGAGCACGGGATGGGAAAAAACACTTACTCTCGCCCCACCCTCGCGTAACGTATGCTCAAGGGATGGTGCACAGGGCGTGTCGCTGACGATGGCGATCCTCGCGGCACGTTGATCGACACCGGCATCGTCGAGCAAGATGCAGCACAACCGTGCAAATTCGGGCAGCAAGTTTATAGCTGGGTGGCTGAGATTGGGAGCCGCAACCTTGATGCCGGCCTCGTCACAGGCGTCGAAGTCCACAACACCCGGCCGAAGCTCCCATGGTTCAGCCATCAGCGAAACAACCGCATGCGAGGGCAAGAGTTCGATGAGCGATCTCGAAATCGGCCCGACCTGGAGACCGTAGGTAACGATGTCGACGTCCTGCCATTTTCGGCTGTCGATGCGGTTCGTCACGTCAACGCGTTCGGCGACCTTGGCGTGTTTGGCAAATGCCAACGTCGCGTCTGCAGTTGCCGCGAAGCTCGGATGTCTGGAGGAGATGCGGGTGAGCGCAACGACACGGCTGGCATTGGCGAGCGCCGCCACTGTGGCGGTCACCGCTTGGTATCCTGTCGTAGCGCCAACGACCACGGTGAGGCCAGAAAGATCGAGATCAAGCGAGGCTATTTGCTTGCGCACGATAGCAAGTACTCCGGCAATGTCGATTTCCGCAACATCACCAGCAAACGACTTTGCGGGAAAATCACGTGACGAAGGCATCAAGCTGGGCACCACGTTGCGCGCTCCCCAATATCAATAGGCCGGCGATATCCTTTGAGCGATCAACAGCCTGCCGGGTCTCGCCTCAAGTGCGATGCATGTGCACTTCCTGCATCGCCTTGACGGACGCCTGAGCGGCCCTGCGCATTTAGCAAACGTGGTTCCTTTATATCCTATCCTTGCCAGAGCGTGACGGCCTGAACTTGGTTGGCGCTTTGATCTTATGGTCGTCGAACGAATTAGAATGCAGGCTCCGCAATACAGCCGAACCTGTCGATCTGCTACTGTAGCAAACGGGTGCAGGTGATACGCCGTTTGATCAGAAGGCTTACCGACGCTACGCCGCCGACGCGCCTATCAGGCAAAGGGGTAACGAGCGCAGGGTATGACGCTACCTCCTTTGCTTCTCTTGCCGACAATGACAAGCCGCAGTGAAGTGGGCCAACATCAGCAGCATTTCTTGGTAAAAACCCGTGACAATCAGCGCATTCGACATAAAGCGCCGCAGGCCCGGCATCCGCATCGGACAAACCCTCCGTCCACTTGGAGGCCGGCGCAAGAGGATGATGGACATGACTGTCGCATTGATTGCGCTTGTTCTCGCTGCTCCGGTGATGCTGGCGGTTGCCCTTTTGATATTGGTGACCGACGGGGGGCCGGCGGTGTTCTCACATACTCGAGTCGGGTTCAACGGCAAGCGTTTCGCCTGCTACAAGTTCAGGACCATGGTGGCCAACTCGGAGCGCGTTCTGGCCGACTATCTCGCGAGCAATCCCGAAGCCGCCAAGGAGTGGGAGCAGAATTGGAAATTCAAGAACGATCCGCGCATCACATTCCTGGGGCACATTCTCAGGAAGTCGAGCCTGGATGAGCTGCCTCAACTCATCAACGTGCTGCGCGGCGAGATGAGTTGCGTCGGCCCTCGTCCGGTCGTTCCCGACGAACTACAACGCTACGGCTCCTGTGCGATCGATTATCTAAAAACCCGGCCCGGGCTAACCGGCCTGTGGCAGGTGACGGGCAGAGACGCAATGGATTATCCCAGTCGTGTCTCTATCGACAGCCGCTATGTGCGGGAATGGTCCCTTTGGGCCGACGTCGTCATTCTCCTCCGGACTGTCTTCGCCGTGATGAAATTCGACCGTGCGTCTTGATTAAAGTGCATGGCGAATTCTTGCCCTGATGCATGTCGTTGCCATCGCGAACAGATGCGGCGCCGGGCGCGAAGAAATCGCAGCTGCTGACCGTCACTGCTTACGTGACATGTCACGGCGCCACATGGCCGCAAGGAAGAGGCCGAGCAAATAGGCGCACTGCAGAACCACAACGAGAAGTAGGATTGAAACCAGGCGGTGCCAATCAAATACACTGCCGATGCCACCTGCAACGGCACCGCCCACGACAGTCACCGCGGTCATGATAATGAGCGCAGCTGCTCGAAAACGAAATCCCAGCAAAATGCCGATCACACCGACGGCGACAAGGCCCCAAAGCACGGCGATCTCCTATGGGTGGAAGACTCAGTGTGCCATGTCCAAGTCTCCCACATCTGCGAATCGGCACCAACACTCAATCCGGCTGCACAGTCTCGCCGAAGCTCAATCAAGTGGCGGAAATCGCTGCAACTCCGCCGCTTTGCACAAAAGGCGTAGAGCACCCTGTCCAAATGCCCCCTTTTCGCTCATTTCCTTGTCCACCCGCCGAGCCTACGCTGCTTGTAAATAGGTATGCGGAGATTCACCCGCCATGCGGCAGCATGCAATGAAATATAATCCGCGCCGGGACGCTGAGCCTGTGTTTATCGGTGCTGCTACTCAGGACAACAAGGCGCTGGACGTTGCGCGTCGGGGCAGGGCTGTGTCGGCGCGAAGTTCCGCACAATGCTTTCAGTGTGACATCTGATCTATGCTGCAGGCATCCGTTCTTTTGCTGATCGTGTCCATCTGGTTCCCTGGCGCAACGCGGATTGCCGGAACGGATGGCTCGCTTTCCTTCTTGCTGGCTCTGTTCTGCGCCCTCTTAAGCATCGTTGCCTATGCCGAAACGGCAAGACGACTCCATCGGGTCGAAGCGACCTTGGCGACTGCGGTGCTGACGATATCTGCTTTCATCATCATTCTGTCCCTGTTGTCGATGCTCTACGCAGACAATCCGCTCAGGACGATGCGCGCGGTTTTCGCACAAGTGTTTGGTTTCGCGATTATTCCAGCAGTCGCAGCGATCTCCACGAGACCAAAGGGTCTCGTGGCAGTCGACAGGGTTGTGATGGCGATAGTCATCATGAGCGTTGTAACATCCTGTCTTGTCGCAATCGGACTGGGCGATGCCAGATTCGCCGATCGGGCCGAAGGCTATTTCAAGCACTCGAACCAGCTCGGGATCGCCTTGTCGGCCGGTCTGCCACTTATCGCCGCGAAGATGGTCTCATCTCGCAAGCATCGAGTTCTTCTCTTGGGCTGCCTCTTTGCGGTGCTCTTGGGTTTGGTGAAATCCGGTTCAAAGACAAACTTCATTCTCGGCGTGGCGGGACTCGGTGCATTCTTCGGACTATACAGTATATATCTGATCAGGAGAAAGAAGAGTCCCATAAAAATAATCGTGGGAACCGTTGCCGCTCCGATATTGCTCCAAGTGAGCCTGATGGCATTGCAGTCCCTGAACCCACGGGCTTACAACCTTCTGGCTCTTCAACTTTCCGGAGGCGAGGCGCATTCGGTGGTATCGCGACAGCACCTGTGGTCCATATCGATAGATCTCGGCCTGTCGCATCCGTTCATGGGCGTGGGGGCAGGGCAGCCGGTGGGCGATATCGCTCCCCATAGCCACAATTTGTTCATCGACTTCTTCAGAACACTGGGAGTGCCTGGACTCGCGTTGGTGTCGATCATGGTTCTCGTTGTCTTGGCGTATCTGGTCAGCGCCGTCCTCTGCACATTGTTCGGCAATGACAGGGGGAGCGACCAGGCGACGGAAGTGAATGTGATGGTGCTCGGAGCGTCGGTTTCCCTGTGGAACTACATCGTCGCAAACCAGATGAGCGATTCCTTCGGTCCATCAACTGCGGCTTTCTTCTGGCTGCCGTTGGCTTTGCTCATCTTCTACCGCGGCATGCAACGATCACTGCAGACCGGTCTTGAGCGTCCACAGTTGTACCCGGTGACCGAGTCCCAGCTGTTTCAACATTGAGCTTTTCAATCTTCCGAAAAATCAACTTTACCACCTGAATCCAATGACTACGCACACAGGTCGTGACCTGGCGGCTGGCTTGCCGCCAAGCGTCGAACCATGCGCGCTTCAAACAGACATCCGATTTGTGGAGTTCTTTGGTCTCCCCGGAATTGGAAAGACAACCGCATCCACCCTGTTGGCGAACGGCTTGCGTCGGTGCGGTCCGTTGGTCGGTGATGCGCGAATAGCGTGGCAGACAAGAAATTTCATCGGCCGCCAGATTTATAGGATCGGTATTGTTGCACCAAGATTTAAGGATCGTGAGTTTCGCTCCCTGTTCGCGCGCATTGCGCGCTTTGTCCTCGAAAGCGGGCAATCATCAATTGTCGATGCAGTCAGAGTCATCTGGAATCTTTCGTTTCTGGTTGCCTATGTCCAAAGCGAGAGAGCAGAAAAGAATACCATTGCCATCATGGATCAGGGTCTGTTGCAGGGGTTCTTGTCCATTTTGCTTAAGAGCCGGCATCGGGCAACATCCGAGAAGTGGCTTGATATTCTGTTCGCCATTGGCGTGAACGACATAGCTTTTGTCCATCTGCGCGGCGAGGTCGGCGTGGCACGAGATCGACTTCAGAAAAGGGGCGATCGGTCCTCGCGGATGCAAAGGGCATCTCCTGACCGCGACTTTGATCTCTGGTCGACAGCGGACCGTGCTTGCCGCGAGATTGCGGCCGATCTTGAGGGGGGGATGGGGACGGAAGAACACGCCGGCGTGCTGGCGGCGGTCGTCGTGGAAAGGTTCGCATCACCCGAAGACGTCGCCGAAAGGGTTCTCGATGCTGTGCTGCTGGCCTGCCTCGAACGGCATCGGCTGTGCGATTCGGTAGGTCAATGAGCACGAGCATGGACCGCCGTTCATTCATGGGCGTCGCCGGCTTCTATCCTGTAATCGCCCTGTTGCCGAGCTCGTTCCAAGCGCAAGGCGGACAGACGCCGCAAGGCAACGAGATCGTTCTGGCAGGTGAGTATGGCTTCGAACAGCAATCGATCCGGAATCTCCAGCCGGGAGCAACCATCGACGCTCGCAATGCTGCTTTCACAGTTGCCAACAGCAGAAACAACGATCCCAGCGCGATGATGGGCTGCGACGAGGGGCCGTTGCCGGTCAATCGCTATCCCGTCGTCATCCGCAACTGTCCCGGCGTTCGCTTTGTCGGCGGCCGCTTCGACGGCCGGGTGCCGCTAACGTCTGATTGGCGGGACACCTACTGCAACAGCGCGGCTGTGCTTGTCAGGGACGGAACCACCAATGCGACAATAGAGGGTGTGCGTGCGCGCCGCTGCTGGGATGGCATTCGTTTTGCCGAGCACGCTGACGGCTTTCGCCTAAAAGGGTGCTGGCTCAGCGAAATCAGGGATGATGCGGTGGAGAACGACTATCTCCTCAGCGGCATCGTCGAAGATTGCCTGTTCGACGGATGTTTCTCCGGGATCAGCCTGGATCCTGCGTCAAACGAACGGGACGGAACAGGGGAAACCGTGCGGATCGATGGATCCCTAATCCGTATGCACGCCTTTCTCTCCAAGGGCGAAATCACACATCAGGCGCCGATCAAAGCTGTCGATCAGTCACCCAGGTTGAGGATCACGGGATCGGTTTTTGCATTGGCTGCGGCTAACATGCGTGGGTTCCGGCGCCTGGAAAGAACATGGCGGCTGACGATTGAAAGTCGGGACAACGTGTTGCTGTGGCTGCCCGACGAGCCAATCCCCTCCGCATTGCCGCTGCCGCCGTCTGGTTTCAGATTGCTGACGGGCGCCGACGCCCGCAAACATTGGAACAAGGCGCATTTACAGTGGATCGCGACGCACCAGGACGTGGTTCGGTTCTCCGACGAAGTGCTGTGAGAAGTCGCAGCCGTCGGCAATGATCATCCGAACTGCGAAGTCTTGTGGCGCTCGCATGTAACCTGCTTTGCAACAACAGCTTGGACCATCACCGCGATGAACCAGCACGAGGCGATTGACAGAACCATGGCGTCCGGCCCCGCCGACCACAGTCTTGGGATGTTTGTGATCCAGGGGCGGTTGGCACGCGTCAGGGGACAGAACCTCCTGTTCAGTTCATCCCAGCAGGCCATTTTCGCCGTCAACGATACGGCTGCCGACATCTGGCGCTCTCTGGAAGAAGGCATGCCACCGCAAGCCATCTCGGCCGAGATGGCGCGTAGTGGCGTTGATAGACTTGAGGCAAACAGGCATGTCGAGACTGCGCTGGAGGATTGGCAGCGGCTGAACCTGATACGGCCCTTCGCGCCTTCGTCTGCTTCTTCAGCTCAAAAGGCGGTGAGCCAAGTGGTCTCCGTTGCGGGCCTCAACATACGCATCGTCTATCCGGCAGCTTGCGCCTTTCCCGCGATCACMGTGTTTCAGCACCTTGAGGTCAAAAGAGAGACTGCCGACGTTCTGCTCGAGGTGGTCGGACATGGGGGGCGGGTCCATTTGCTGCGGGATGGCGAGTGGATTTTGTCCTGCTCGCTCGACGAACTACCCGTCATGCTGAAGGGGCAATTGTTGACCGAGGTTCTGGATTACGGCGCCTACGAGCTTGCTCTCCATGCGGCAGCGCTTTTCAGAAATGAACGCATCGTTCTTCTTTGTGGCAATCCGGGCGCCGGCAAGACAACGCTGACCTTGGCATTGGTCCATGCAGGATTTGGCTTTGCCGCCGATGATGTGACGCTGCTGGACTCTAGGGGGCATGGCATTGGCCTTCCGTTTGCCCCGGCAGTCAAGGCGGGAGCATGGCCGCTGCTGGCCGAATACTGCCCCGACCTCGGTGCCGTTCCGGTCTGTCGCCGCCCAGATCGCAGGCGTGTACGGTTTGCCGTGCCCAAGGCGTTCGTGCCCTTGCCTCCTGATCCCCTCCCCATCGGCCGTGTGGTCCTGCTCCGTCGAGGTCGCGACTCGAAAGCTAGCCTGGAGCCGGTCGATCCAGCTCACGCATTGCGCGGCCTTCTCAACGGCGCGCTTGCACCCGGCGGAGAGCTGAGCGGCACAGCGTTTGACGTCCTGGTCCAACTCATCGGATCGGCGCAAACCTATTGCCTGACCTATTCGAGGCTTGATGATGCGGTACAACTGATCACGAAAGCGTGCCGATGATCAGCAGGGGCGTCGCGCTTGAGGCGTTGGTCGCCGGGCTGCGCGGCAGTCCGACCGACCGGACCGATTGGCGGGCCGTGATTGCTCTGGCCAATCACACCCTGCTCACACCCGATTTGTTCTCGTCGCTCGCGCGCGCCGGACAGACCCACCATCTTCCGCAGGACGTGCGCGAGTACCTTCAGTTCGTTCACGACTGCAATCGGGAACGGAACCTGCGCTTGCGTATCCAACTGCATGAAGCCGTTGCGGCCCTCAACAGCCGCGACGTCGTTCCGTTTCTGCTCAAGGGGGCTGTTCCCCTGTTCCTTTCGCCGGCCGGCCGGGTTCCCAGCAGGATGATGAGTGACCTCGATCTAGCCGTGGAACCGCCCGAAGAGACGATCGCCCGAACCTGTCTCGAAGAGCTTGGCTACGTCGATGTGGCGGGCGCTCGAGGCATGGCCCGCCAGCAGGACGCCGGCATGCTGGAGCTCCGGATGAGCCGGGCGAACGGCTTTGACCCCCCCAAGCTCGTTCAGCGAGACGGCCTTCGGGTGAAAATTCCGTCTGCTCAGTCTCGCGCCCTGCACTGGATGGTGCACGACCTTCTCAAGGAGGGAGATTATTGGCGCGGAAGGATAGATCTCAGACACCTTCATGATCTGGCCAGATTGGCGGAAAGCGACGGCGTGGACTGGACGGCACTGCAGGCATCCATGTCGGATCGAAGCGCCCGCAATGCGCTCGACACCCAGCTGCTGGCCCTGCACCATTTCTTCGGGACCAGAATCCCGGCAAAATGTGCACAACGCCCAATGGTCCGTTTCCAGCACTGGAGGCGCATCTTCACGGCGACCCACCCCATCATCGGCGCCCCGCTGCGCCTGGCCGGCAATTTGATGTGGGGCACATGGCGGTTTTCACGTGCCTACGGTTTGGCGCGACGTGGACCGTCCGACCTCTTGCGTCGCATCGCTCGCACGCTCTTCAACCCTCGTACCAAAATCTAAGCCTTTTGGGGAACTAGTACCCCCGTATCAGCGAGCCTAAGGTGAAAGCTGTGAATTTGAGAAAGTTTGTGAAGAGGTCTGACATGTCAACTGAAAGCACAAAACGCTCGGAACGGACGCCGGAAACCCTGGTCTCGGAGGCTCAAGCGCGCCGTGAATTTCTCAAGAAGGCGGGGCGTTTTGCAGCGGTTACGCCGCCGGCAGTGACGCTCTTGCTCGGCACAAGCTTGAACTCCAGGGCGATTGCCAAATCGGGCGGATCAAAACCGGGCAATGGTTGGGGAGACAAGAACCATATTCACTCCGGTCCCCCCGGTCAGGCGTAAGCTCCTGGTGCATCGTGGTCGCTGAAAACAGCGTCTTGAGGACATAGGGCTCCAGCCTTTTCATTTGGAAGCCCGGACCAGCCTCACATTGCATAGGCACCATCCCGAACTGCAATCAGCGCGGCTTTCGGCCGGCGTGACGTGCGCGCCGAGGGATCGAGCCGTCGCGCCGTGCCGGTTCAGACGAGCCAATCATTAAAATGGAATTCATAGATCTTGCCGTCGTTCTCGGTTGGGTTCGTGTCATTGTCCACGCCCCGATCGACGATATAGAGGCTCATATGGTGGGTCGGATCGTCGCTGCTCGGCGCCAGCGCCAATCCGGCCGGTTTTTTCGCGTGGGCCGAGGAGATATCGAGCGTACCCAACAGATCCCCTGTCGTTGTAACCATTGCCACTGACTTGGGCGACTGAATGTAATAGAGGAGATCGTTGCCCGGGTCATACGCGATGCTTGCATCACCTGGGGTTCCCAGCGCGGAAGCAGAAAAACTCGTCACGATGTCATCGCCGCCCGTACTCGCGACGCCGTCGAATTTGCCGTTCTGACCCGGTGCGACGGTGTAGATGTTGTGCGTTGTGCCATCCGCGACATACAGGACGCCACGTTTGGTATCATAGGCAACGCTTTCCGGATCCGTGCTGCCGAATGCCGACGTCCTGAACGAGGTCACGATGTCGTCGGACGTATTGTAAAGTCCGTCATTGCCGGGGTTCAGTTCGTACACGCTCTTCGTGCCGGTATCGTCCGCGAAGAAGAGATGGTGGTTAGCAGGATTATAAGCGATCCCGGCGGGCTCGTCGGAGAAATTGACGGTTGTGAGTGTTCCCACCAGATTGCCGCTCAGAGTCGTTTGGTAGACATTCTTGCCGGTAAAAATGGACATCTCCTCCACTTCGCTGTCGGCAACAAGCAGCGTGCCCAAGTGGGAGATATAGACGATATCAGTGGGGTCGGGGCTCGGCGGCGACCACAGCGAAGTCGGGATAGTATGTGCCAGGGTCACCGACGTCGGCAGCTGGTGGGCCATGATGTTGACGTTGAAGGCATGGGTATCGATGCTGCCATCGGACGAGGTGGCCGTGACGGTGAGGGCGACTGACGGCTCGGACGTCGCGTTGAGCGTGCCGGTACCCGAACGCGTTATGACACCCGTGCTGGAATTGATGGCGAAGCGCGAGTCGCCGATGCTGTAGGTGACCGTCGAGCCGGCATCGGGATCCGTGGCCGCGGCGGTAATCCCGATCGCCGTGCCGGCGGCGGCGTCCTGGGCAATCTGGTTGCCGGCGGGGTTGGAATCCGGCGAGATCTTGAAGGCGACCGGCTCAGGGCTGTTGAGGACGGCGAGGCTGAAGGCCCGGTTGGCGGTGCTTCCGTCGGACGAGGTTGCCGTCACTGTCAGATTGATCGACGGCTGGGTCTCAAAGTCGAGCGTGCCGGTGGCTGAGCGCGTGATGACGCCGCTGCTGGAATTGATGGCGAAGCGAGAGTCATTGATGCTGTAGGTAACGGTCGAGCCGGCATCGGGATCCGTGGCCGAGGCGGTGATTCCGGTGGGTGCACCTGCCGCGGCAAGCTCGGCGATCTGGTTGGCGGCGGGGTTGGCATCCGGCGAGGAGTTGAAGGCGACCGGCTCAGGGCTGTTGAGGACGGCGAGGCTGAAGGCCCGGTTGGCGGTGCTTCCGTCGGACGAGGTTGCCGTCACTGTCAGATTAATCGACGAC
>NZ_JBFUEY010000018.1:0-135081 GCF_056403715.1 Mesorhizobium sp. P2_F5
ACCATGTCCCTCATCGACATACGCAACAACACGCCGACGCAACTCAAGCGGTAGCGGCTTGCCCATCGCGGTCTCCTTTCAACCGCAATGAATCACGAACTCAAATCAAGGGGAATCCTGAATCCCTTAAATCGCGACACGCTTTAGGACCGGTCTTCAGTTCTTCGCGATGGAGCCGACTTCGACGGCATCGACGCGCTTGAGGCTCATGCCGATGACCGGCACCAATTGCTGGTCGACGCGCACGGCGATGGTCACCGTCATCGAATTGTCGTCGGGGATGCGGGCCTGCATGACGCCGCGCAACTGGTTGCGGTTAATGGTGAAGACCACTTTGCGGGGATCCACGACATTGCCGCCGATGATGTCGAGGCCCGAACCCGCGGCGCCGCCCATGAAGTTGCCCTTGTAGTCGCGTCCCTTGCGCTCGACGGTCGCCGACATTTTCTGGGTGAAGACGCCGACCCGGCAGCCGCCATCGAGCGACATGCCCATCTTGTTGTCAGGCGTCGAGCCGTCGAAGCTGCAGGTGAATTTCGTGCCCTTGTACTTGCCGGCGACGATCTCGCCCGGGCCGACCCATTTGCCTTCGACGGTGCGGAAAAACTGCTTGTCGGGTTCGGCTGCAGAGGCTTTCCCGGCCAGGCCCAGAGGTGCTGTAAGCGCGACCAGGGGCAGGACGCAGGACAAGATTACGCTTTTCATAGACGACACCCGGCAACAAGGAGGCTGTTGTTGGACGACCATGAAGAAGATTGGTTAATGCTTGGTGACCGCGAGAGGACGTTCACTTGGCCGAGGCGGGTGTTTCACTCTCTTTTTTGGTCGCAAACGAAGTCAGCGCCGACAGGAAATCGCCCATGCCCGGCCGCCTGGCGGCAATGAAGGGCAGCGGCCGCGCCGTCTCCATGGCAGCGATGCCGATGCGCGCCGTCATCATGCCGTTGACAACGCCCTCGCCGAGTTTCGCTGAAAGCCGCGCGGCAAGGCCATGGCCGACGATCTGCTGGACAAAGCTGTCGCCGACGGCGATCGAGCCTGTCACCGCCAGATGGGCGAGAACGCTGCGCGCCAACCGGAAGAAGCCGAGCGTGCCCGGCCGACCGCCATAGAGCTCGGACAGGCGGCGGATCAGACGTCCGGCCTCGAACACGACATAGGCAACATCTACGAGTGCGCGGGGGCTGACGGCGGTGACCAGCGACACGCGCTTGGCCGCTTCAAGAATCATCACCTTTGCCCTGGCGTCGAGCGGCCCGAGAATCTCGGTTTCGGCCAGCCGCACCAGATTGCCGCCATCGATGATTTCGCCGCGCAATTGGCTGAGCGAGCGCCTGCCTGCCGCGGTTTCGGGCTTCGCTGCGACAAAGGCCGAGAGCTCGTCGACGACGGCCCTTGCAGCCTTCGGATCGTCTCGCGCCACGGCATCGAGAGCCCGCTTCTGCAGTTTTTCGACCTCGGCCAACCGGGCAATAGCCAGGAATTCGCGCACCAGCACCACCACGAGCGCCAGCACGGCGATCCCCGCCATTGCGGCCGCCAGCCAGCCCAGCCACTCTGCGCGCTCGAACAGATCGCGGATGAGCTGGTCAGTCCATAAGCCGACGGCCAGCGAAACCAGCACGCCGACCGCGCCGAAAAACAGGCTGGCAAACAGCGAGCGCTTGCGCGGCGCGGTCGCGGGCGGCGGTTCGGCAGCAATGATGTCGGGTTCTTCGAAGACGTCGATCTCTGCCGGCACGACGACGGCGCGCGGCTTGCGCGCAGGCGGCGGCTCGGCATGGCTGCGGGCCTGCTTCGGTTCGGCCTCCGGTTCGATGCGGAAAGCTGCCGGTCTGCGGGGCGCGGTCATGCCAGATGGTCTCCGATCAGGAACTGCAAGGCGCGGTCGAGCCTGATATGCGGCAGCGACAGCGTGACGCCTTCGGCGGTGCGTTCGAGCTTTGGCGGACGAAAGCGCACGAAACGGATCGCCGGGTCGTCGCTGCTCTGCCGGTGATCGGCTTCGGAAACATCGAAAACCGTGTCAATGTTCTCCGGCAAGTCCCCGGGAAATATAGCGGTTTCGGTTTTTCCATCGAAAGTTTCGCTGTTGATCTTCTCGCCCTTCAGCGGCGTACCGATGATCACCGGCAGCGTTTCCCGGCCCTGCTTGACCGTGCCTTCGCGCGTCGCGCGCACCGCCGCCATGGCGACCACGTCGACATCGGCGCCGGTAAAATTCGCCCGCGCCACGGCGCGGTCGGCAAGCCGCCGCACGATCGCCTGCAGCCGGTCATGGCTTTCGTGATGCAGATGGTCGGCCTTGGTCGCGGCGACCAGAATGCGGTCTATACGGCGTGAAAACAGGTCGGTGAGGAAATTGCCCCGGCCAGGACGGAAACAGGACAGGATCTCGGTTACCGCGCGTTCGAGATCGGCCATCGCGCCGGGGCCGGCATTCAGCGCCTGCATGGCGTCGATCAGCACGATCTGACGGTCGAGGCGGGTGATGTGTTCGCGGAAGAACGGCTTCACCACATGTGTCTTGTAGGCCTCGTAGCGGCGCTCCATCATCGCCTGCAGCGAGCCTGAGCGTGGCCGCCGTTCGCCGTTGAGCAGCAGGGGCGCGAAAGTCAGCGCTGGCGATCCCTCGAGGTCGCCAGGCATCAGGAAACGGCCGGGGGGCAAGGTTGACAGCGCCCGCTCGTCGAGCTTGCAGGCCTTGAGATAGGCGGCAAAGCTCTCGGCCAGCCGGCGCGCCGTCATCTCGTCGGCGTCGGCATTGGGGTCGATCGTCGCCGACAGCGCCCGCCAGTCCCGCGACAGGTCGGCCCGCACCGGCAGCATCGCCATCTCGAAAGCTTCGTGCGAGAAATCGGCGAAGGATTTGCCGAGCAGCGGCAGGTCGAGCAGCCATTCGCCGGGGTAGTCGACGATGTCGACCGACAATCGCCCGCTGGAAAACATGCGGTTCCAGCCGGACGCCGATTCGTATTCGATGGTGAGCCTGAGTTCCGAGATGGCGCGCGTCGAGTCCGGCCAGATGCGGTCGTTGACCAAAGCTGCGATGTGATCCTCGTACTGAAAACGCGGCACCGCGTCATCCGGCTGTTCCTCGAGGAAGGCGCGCGCGATACGTCCAGATTTCTGCGCCTCGAACAGCGGCAGCCGCCCGCCATGGATCAGATTGTGGACAAGAGCCGAGATGAACACCGTCTTGCCGGCACGGGAAAGGCCGGTTACGCCGAGCCGCAGCGATGGCGAAAACAGCCCGCTTGCCCGCCCCGACAGTGTATCCAGGGCAATTCTCGCTTCGTCGGTGAATGTCGTCAGCGATGATGCCAAAATCTGTCTCTCAGGCGTGCTCTTACGCCCGATATAGGCTTTGCGGCTCAAGTTTGAAATGGCGCCTGGGTTCTGGCCGGTTCTGCTCAGAGATCTGCGGGCGTCAGGAAGGCTTCGAGATAGCCGCCACCTTGCGCGGCTTCCGCAAGGTTGCCGCTGAAGCGCACGACCGCGAGGCCTGAGGTCGGGAAGCCATGGTTCATGATGGCCCGCGCCGCCTCGTCGCCGTCGCCCGAAACCGCCATCGCAAGGTCTTCCGTCATCGGATTGTGGCCGATGACCAGCAGCGAGCCCGGCCCGCCATTGCCGCGGATGATAGCGAGATAACCGGCGGCATCCTCGCTGTAGAGCGTGTCGAAAAACAGCACCCGGCCGGTATCGGTGTGACCGGCTATGCCCTCCAGCGTCTGGCGTGCCCGCTTGGCGTTGGAGCAGAGCGTGATATCGGGAATGTAGTTGCGGGCACGCATGGCCGTCCCCATCATTTCGGCATCGGCAATGCCGGATGCGTCGAGCGGGCGGTCGAAGTCGCGCACGCCGGGCAGGGCCCATCCAGCCTTTGCATGCCTCAACAGATACAGTGTGCTCACCGGACCCCCATGGTGTGCTGCCCATCAATGACACAATTGGATTAGCCACGAGAAAGGTGGATTAGCCACGAGAAAGGCCTGGCGCACAATGGGCGGCGGCGCCCAAGCGCAACGAATCATGTGCGAATTCGCCCGCGCCCTTGCTGTGGAAGGCTTTGCCCCCACGGCATTAACAATTGCGTGAAACGCGCGCCGATTACGCTTGTGCAGCCTTCTTTGCGCGAATATATAGGCGCGAAATTTGGGGTTGTTGGGTGAGTCGAATGAACGATATCGTTACCGCCAATTACGTACCCTCCGAAGACGAGCCGTTCATGAACGAACGGCAGAAATCCTACTTTCGCCTGAAGCTCGTCACCTGGAAGAACGACATACTGCGCGAAGCGCGCGAAACTCTCGAAATCCTGCAGCAGGAAAACGCCAACCATCCCGATCTCGCCGATCGGGCCTCTTCGGAAACCGACCGCGCCATCGAGCTTCGCGCCCGCGACCGCCAGCGCAAGCTCATTTCAAAGATCGACTCGGCGCTGCAGCGCATCGATGAAGGCACTTACGGCTATTGCGAGGAAACCGGCGAGCCGATCGCGCTGAAGCGTCTCGACGCGCGCCCGATCGCAACCTTGTCGATCGAAGCGCAGGAGCGCCACGAGCGCCGCGAGAAAGTCTATCGCGACGATTGAGCCGCAACTGCAGGGCAGCAATTTAGAAATGGCCGGGTTTCCCGGCCATTTTTGTTTTTGGTCTCGTGTCAAACGCTCATCCCTGAACGAATGTCAAATTCGATTCTGTATTGGATGCCGATCCAGCAAACAGGCGCGAAATCATCTCGCCAGTGCAAAATCAAAGAAACACGACAGTTCGTCGTTTCAGTGAAACGGTGAAACGTTCTAGGCTATCGGCCATTTCGATTGCCGCTATCGCTTCTGGCTGGCGAGTTCGCCGAGCAGCTTGGTCATCTCGTCGTCGAGAGACTGCGGCGGTTTCGCCGCCGGCTTGCTGGCATGCGAATCGTCGAGAGAAACCTCGAGCTCCCGCATCAGCGTGTCGTCGATGGACTCGCGCTTCGGTGGCGGCGGGGCCTGCCGGGCAGTGTTGGCGGCCGCGCCATAGGCCGGCAGCGGTGTCACATTGCTCGCTTGGTAGATTGGGGCCGGTTTCGGTGCCGGTGCTGCCTGGCGTGGCGGAGCGGCGGCCGGAGCAGCAGCCCTTACCGGTTGCGGCGGTGGCGCCTGCCTTGCGGGTGCGGCGGGAGCGGGCTGTGCCGCGCGCGGACGCGGCGCCTGTTGCTGCTGGCCGCCGCCGCCATCACCGGTCAATGCCGGACGGCGTGGCGCTGCCAGCCGGATGTCGCGCTCGACAACGACGTCGGTAGGGCCGCCGATCAAAATCAGGTGTTCGATATCGTCGCGACGGATGAGCACCAGCCGGCGGTGGCTGTCGACCGCCGTGGCGTCCATGACCGCCAGCCGTGTCTTGCGGTTCCTGCCGCCGGCAACGAAGGTGCCGAAGGTCAGGTTGCGGACCAGCCTGATGATGACGAGCACGATGACCAGCAGGACAAGGGCGGCAAACGTCCACAGCAGCGCCGCGGCATATCCAGGACCCGCCACGCTATCCAGCCACTGCATCGGTGCCCCCAAATCTGCTTTTGAAGTGGACGCGACACTAGACCGTTGCGACCGGCGACCGCAAGTTGCCTTTCACGCTTCATGAACAGCTTGAAACACCGGCACGTCATTTTTATCGGACATTTGCCGCCGAGGCCTTTTCCGGACTAGGAGAATGTGATTCAACCGACCTTGGGGCGGTGTCGGATATCAGGAATTCACGAGCAGGGGGCATATGGCCAGGGAAACGCGCGGCGATTTCTATCCGGTACCGATCGTCGACCAGAACACGCGGCCGGGCGCGGTTACCCGGCTCATCGTCTTCATCATCGTTCTGACCGGGGCCGCCGTCGTTTTCGGCCTTTTCCGCGAGCGGCTTGGCGATCCCTTCCTGCTCGGCATGCTGGGCGTGCTTGCCATGATCGGCGTCGGCTTCCTGTTCGCCACGGCCATCGGCTTCGTGCAGATCGCGCCGCGTTCGACCGGAGATGAACTGTCGAAGGCCTTCGTCGATTCGATGTCGCAGGGCCTGATCGTCACCGACACCAAGGGCCGCGTCGTCTACGCCAACCGCGCCTATGCCGAGATGACCGGTGCTGCGTCGGCAGCCGATCTGAAGACGGTCGAAGGCCTGCTTTCCGATGTTCCCGAAGCTTCGGTGACCATATACCGGCTGGCCTCGGGTCTACGCGACGGCCAGGCCGGCGACGGCGAATTCCGGCTGGCGCAGTCGATCCGGCCCGGCGCCGAACCAGGCGCACGCTGGTACCGGGCGCGGGCCCGCACCTTCAGCGTTCCCGGCCAGCGCCTGCCCATGCTCGCCTGGCAACTTGCCGATATCTCGCAGGAACGGGCCGAGCAGGAGCGTTTCTTCCTCGACCTGCAAAAGGCCATCGATCACCTCGACCATGCGCCGGCCGGTTTCTTCTCGGCCGACCAGGAGGGCCGTGTCACCTATATCAACGCCACGCTCGCCGAATGGCTGGGCATTGATCTGGCGAGCTTCACGCCTGGCGCGGTCACGCTGCAGGAAATCGTCGCCGGCGACGGCATGGCGCTGGTGCGCTCGGTCAAAGCCGATCCCGGCACCACCCGCAACGCGGTCATCGATCTCGATCTGACGACGACGACCGGCGAGGCGCTGCCGGTGCGCTTCATGCACCGTGTCTCGGCCAGCCGCGAAGGGACCAACGGCCCGACGCGCACGATCGTGCTCAACCGCACGCAGGGCGAGGACGCATCCGCCGACCTTCGGGCGTCGGAAGTGCGCTTCACCCGCTTCTTCAACTCGACGCCGATGGCGATTGCCGGCGTCGACGCCAGCGGCCGCATCCTGCGCACCAACGCGCCGTTCCTGTCGCTGTTTGCCTCCGTCGTCGACCGCGACGCCGTCGATCGCCGCGTGCGGCTGGATACGGTCATCCACGAGCGCGACCGCCCGGCTTTCGCCGCCGCCTTCGAGAAGGCGCGGCTCAGGCAGGCCGACATCGAGCCGATCGACACGCTGCTGCCCGGCAACGAGGAACGCCACATCCGCTTCTACGTCAACGCGGTCGCCGACGGAACCGGCAGCGAAGGGGCGGAAGAATCGGCCATCGTCTATGCCGTCGACACCACGGAGCAGAAAGCGCTCGAGGGCCAGATGGCGCAAAGCCAGAAGATGCAGGCGGTCGGCCAGCTCGCCGGCGGCATCGCCCACGACTTCAACAATGTGCTGACCGCCATCATCATGGCGTCGGACCTTTTGCTGACCAATCACCGCCCGTCGGACCCGTCCTTCCCCGACATCATGAACATCAAGCAGAATGCCAACCGGGCGGCCTCGCTGGTGCGGCAGCTGCTCGCCTTCTCGCGCAAGCAGACGTTGCGGCCGGAAGTGCTGAATCTCACCGACGTGCTTGCCGATCTCAGGATGCTGCTTGCCCGTCTCGTCGGCAACGACATCAAGCTGAAGGTCGACCATGGCCGCGATCTATGGCCGGTCAAAGTCGACATCGGCCAGTTCGAGCAGGTGGTGGTCAATCTCGCGGTCAATGCGCGCGACGCCATGCCGGCCGGCGGCGACCTCACCGTGCGCACCCGAAACGTCACCGCCGAAGAGTGCAAGAGCTTTTCCTACCGCGAACTCACCCCGGCCGACTATGTCGTGGTCGAGGTCGAGGACACCGGCTCCGGCATCGCGCCGGACGTCCTGAAGAAGATTTTTGAACCCTTCTTCACCACCAAGGAAGTCGGCAAGGGCACCGGCCTTGGCCTGTCGATGGTCTACGGCATCATCAAGCAGACCGGCGGCTTCATCTACTGCGATTCCGAAGTAGGCAAGGGCTCGACGTTCCGCATCTTCCTGCCGCGCCATATCGCGGAAGTGAAGAAGCCGGGTGAGGCCGGGGAAGCGCCGGCGGCCCCGGTGAAAGTTGCCGATACTGCCAAGGACTTGTCGGGCTCCGCGACGGTGCTGCTAGTTGAAGACGAGGACGCCGTGCGCATGGGTGGCTCGCGGGCGTTGACCTCCCGTGGCTACACCGTGCACGAGGCGTCCTCGGGCGTCGAGGCGCTGGAAGTCTTCGAAGCGCTCGGCGGTAAGGTCGACATCGTTGTGTCCGACGTGGTGATGCCGGAAATGGACGGTCCGACGCTGCTTGGCGAATTGCGCAAGCGCCAGCCCGACATCAAGTTTGTCTTCGTGTCCGGCTATGCCGAAGACGCATTCGCCCGGAACCTGCCGCCCGACGCGCAATTCGGCTTCCTGCCGAAGCCGTTCTCACTCAAACAACTGGCCACTGTCGTCAAGGACGTGCTTGAATCCTGATGCATGTCGCTCAAAAGTGGCCCCGGTTTTGAGAAAACGACATGCATAAAACAAAAGCCTAAAGTGCGTCGCTAGCGACGCGCTTTAGGCCTCCCTAATTCACCGCTTGCGCAATGACGTGACGCTGCCATGATTGCAGGCGAAACGGGCGGCGGGTTTTGGGGAGCATGTCGTGACGCCGCACAACGAGGCAGCCAAGGGTGACTACGCCGCAACCGTGCTGTTGCCGGGCGATCCGCAGCGCGCCGAGTGGATGGCAAAGACGTTTCTTGAGGCGCCCCGCTGCGTCAACCGCCGCAGGGGCGCGCTGGGCTTCACTGGGCTCTATCGCGGCCGGCCCATCAGCATCCAGGCCACCGGCATCGGTGTGCCGTCCTTCCTGATCTATGTGCATGAGCTCCTGGATTTCCACGGCGTCAAAACGCTGATCCGTACCGGCACCTGTGGCGGCCTAACGACCGACGTGCCACTGCGCTCGGTCGTGATCTCGCAGTCGGTGCGCGCCGAAAGCGAGCGAAGCGGCCAGGTCTTCGGCCTCTACGATGCCGCCGCCGGGCCGGACCCGGGCCTGTTCGCCCACGCATTGGCCTGCGCCGCTCAACTCGGCATCGGCCATCAGGCGGGGCTGACCATCTGCAGCGATGTATTCTATCACCCGGAAGGGCGCTCTCGATTCGCTGAAGCACAGGCGCTTGGCGCGCTCGCCGTCGACATGGAAACCAGCGCGCTTTACCGCATCGCGGCGCATTTCGGCGCACGCGCGCTGTCGTTGCTGACCGTCGTCGACAACATCGTGACCGACGAACAGACTGCCTATTCCGAGCGCCAGGCGCTGTTCACCGACATGGTGCGGCTCGGGCTCGAGGTGGCAGCCGAGGGATAAGCTTCAAGCGGCTTCGCGCTTCGGCGTCAGCTCATCCATGTCAGGCCGGTGACCGCGCAGATAAAGCGCGCAAGTGGTGCGCAGCATCGAGGCGAAGTTCGGGATCGCGCCGTTGATCTCGATCGCCTCGTCATAGAGTTTTGAGATGAATTTCGGCGTCGTCAGACCCTGGCTGTCGGCAATCTCGTCAAGCAGCGCCCAGAATGTCGCTTCAAGCTGGATGCTGGTCGAGTGTCCGTCGATGCGGATCGACCGGTTGATCTGTCGGTAGCCTTCCGGATCCTGCCCGGCAAAAACCCTGCACATTCCTACCTCCCGATATTGTTGGTTTTGGGCGCAGTGAGTCGCGCCTTCAGGCGTATATTTGTCCGGCCATTTTCGGCCCGAAAGCCGCAAACGGCAATCGGACTTTGGTCGCTAAGCGCAGGCATAGCAGGGATTGCAAATTTAGCCGTGGTAACCGGCTGCCACCACCTTTCCCGCGCGCCGCCCATAATCGCCTCCAACATGCAGCAACGGAGACTGATTTGGCGAAAGCGATCCATTCCATGATCCGGGTCCTCGAGGAGGCCCGATCCGTCGATTTCTACAGAAACGCATTCGGGCTCGATATCGCCGACAGGCTGGATTTCGAGACATTCACGCTGATTTACCTCGCCAACGCCGAAACCGGGTTCGAGCTGGAACTCACCGTGAACAAGGGCCGCACCGAGCCGTATGGGCTTGGCGACGGTTACGGCCACATGGCGGTCTCGGTCGCCGATCTCGACAGCGAGCACGACCGGATCGGCGCGCTCGGCCTCAACCCCAAGAAAATCGTCGAGTTCAATCGCGATGGGTCGCTGATCGCCCGCTTTTTCTTCATCGAGGACCCCGACGGCTACAAGATCGAGGTCCTGCAGCGTGGAGGGCGCTTCCAGTAGGGGATTATTCCGCCGCGTTCAGCCACGCGACGCCAGCAACGGCGCTCTTCTAGGGCGCAAATAGCAAGCAGGGAGGAACAAAATGGTCACGATCTATGACGCGAAGCCTGGGCTCTCACGTCGTGAACTTCTCAAACGCGGTGGCATCGGTGCACTGCTCGTCATCTCAGGCAGCGCGGTCATCAGCCCCGAAAATGCCTGGGGTCTCGAGACATCGGCGCTCAAGCCCGAAACCATGGCGACGCTGATCCAGATGGCGCGCGACATCTATCCGCACGATCAGGTCCCGGACAAATACTACGCCATTGCCGTGAAAGGCCATGACGAGCAGGCCGGCAAGGACGCGGCCTACAAGACGATGATCGAAGACGGCATTGCCGACCTCGACAAGAAGTCGGGTGAGGGCGGCTATCGCGGCCTTGGCTGGGAGGAGCAGCGCGTCGCCGTGCTGCAGCAGATCGAGGCGACGCCGTTCTTCCAGTCCATCCGCGGCGGCCTCGTCGTCAGCCTCTACAACCAGCAGGAGGTGTGGCCGATCTTCGGCTACGAGGGCGAATCCTACTCCAAGGGCGGCTACATCGCGCGCGGTTTCGACGACATCGAGTGGCTCTGAGCCCTCCGTCGTTCTGAAACCCGCAAACAGGAATTCATGGGAGGAAACCATGGCAGCTTCATTTGATCTCAACAACGACGGCGTGGTCGTCATCATCGGGTCCGGCGCCGGCGGTGGCACGCTCGGCAACGAACTCGCCCAGAAAGGCGTCGATGTCGTCATCCTCGAGGCCGGCGCCCGCCACGAATACGAGGATTTCATCAACGACGAGTGGGCCTCCTTCAGCCAACTCGCCTGGACGGACAAGCGCACGACTTCCGGCGACTGGCGGGTGTCGAAGGATTTCCCGAATTTGCCGGCCTGGATCGTCAAATCGGTCGGCGGCTCGACCACCCACTGGGCCGGCGCCTCGCTGCGCTTCCAGGAGCACGAGTTCAAGACGCTCTCGACCTACGGCAAGCTGGAAGGCGCCAATCTGCTGGACTGGCCGGTCACTCTGGCCGAGATGGAGCCGTACTACGCCAAGGCCGAAGCCAAGATGGGTGTCACCGGCACCAATGGCTGGCCGCGGTTGCCCGGCAACAACAACTTCAAGGTCCTCAAGGCCGGCGCCGACAAGCTCGGCTACAAGGAATGCCATACCGGCAACATGGCCATCAACTCGGTCGAGCGCGACGACCGCAATTCCTGCCAGCAGACCGGTTTCTGCTTCCAGGGCTGCAAATGGGGCGCCAAATGGTCGACGCTCTATGCCGAAATCCCCAAGGGCGAGGCGACAGGTCATCTCGAGGTCCGGCCGAATGCCATGGCGATCAAGATCAACCATGACGCCTCGGGCAAGGTGACCGGCGTCGTCTATGCCGACAAGGACGGCAAGCTGCAGGAGCAGAAGGCTCGCATCGTCGCCGTCGCCGGCAACTCGATCGAAAGCCCGCGCCTGTTGCTCAATTCGGAGTCGTCCAAATTCCCGCACGGCCTCGCCAATTCGTCGGGGCAGGTGGGCAAGAACTACATGCGCCACACCACCGGCTCGGTCTATGCCATCTTTGACAAGCCGGTGCACATGTATCGCGGCACGACCATGGCTGGCATCATCCGCGACGAGGCGCGGCACGATCCCTCACGCGGCTTTGTCGGCGGCTACGAGTTCGAGACGCTGTCGCTCGGCCTGCCTTTCATGGCCGCCTTCCTCAATCCAGGCGGCTGGGGCCGTTCCTTCACCACCGCGCTCGACCACTATGATCACATGGCCGGCCTGTGGATTGTTGGCGAAGACATGCCGCGCGCGGAAAACCGGATTACCCTGCACAAGGACGAGAAGGACGCGCATGGCATGCCGATCGCCGACGTGCATTTCGATGATCACCCCAACGATACGGCGATGCGCAACCATGCCTACAAGCAGGCCACAGCGCTCTACGACGCGGTCGGCGCAACGCGCTCCTTCCCGACACCGCCCTATCCCTCGACCCACAATCTCGGCACCAACCGGATGAGCGAGAAGGCGGAAGACGGCGTCGTCAACAAACACGGCCAGGCGCACGACATCAAAAACCTGTTCGTGTCGGACGGCAGCCAGTTCACCACCGGGGCGGCGGAGAACCCGACGCTGACGATCGTGTCGCTGGCGATCCGCCAGGCCGAATACATCGCGTCGCAAATGTCGGCCAAGACGATCTGAGCCGACCCTAGACCGTCCTCCCGGACAAGGCGGAACGCGCGCAAGCCGCGTTCCGCCTTCTTCCGTTCAGATCACGCGCCGACCGGCTGTCCGTCCTTGCGGCGGATGGCGACGACGGACGGCCGCGGCAACTGGCCATCCCTGAAGTCGGGCCACAGCGTCTGTGCTTTGTCGAGCGTCTCGGCGTCCTCGGCGGGGTGCTGTACCGACAGGAACAACGTCGTGCCATCTGGCGTGAAGCACGGGCCGGTCGCTTCCGCGCCATGCGGGCAGGTGAACAGCAGTTTGGGCAGACCGCGCGCCGCCCCTTCTGTGTCGACGCCGTAGACGCCGTCCGGCAGGTCGAAATCATTGGCGCCGTCGGTCGCTACCCAGAGCCGCCCGGCCGGATCGAACGTGATGTTGTCGGGGCAGACGAACCAGCCATTGTCCGACGTATCCGGATGGAACGTCGCGCCGACTTTTGCATCCTTCGGATTGCCACAGAGCACGAACAGGTCCCAGGCATACTTTTCCGCCGTGTGGTCGGCGTCGGCACCGCGGCCGCCGGGCGGGATCAGCTCGACAATGTGGCCCCAGAGGTTTTCCGGCCGGGTGTTGGCTGGATTGACCTTCGACTGGTCGCGCTTCTTGTTCTTGGTCATCACCGCGTAGACGCGGCCGGTCACCGGATTGGTCTCGATATCTTCTGGCCGGTCCATCGGCGTCGCGCCGAGCGCGTCGGCCGCAAAACGCGTCTTCAACAGCACTTCCGCCTGGTCGGCAAAACCGTTCTCGGCGGTGAGCTTGCCCTGGCCGTGCACCAGCGGCAGCCAGCTCATCGAACCGTCGGCATCGAAGCGGGCAACCGACAGCACGCCGTCATCGAGCAGGTTGGCGCCGGAAGCCGGGTCCGCCTTGTCATAGGCCTTGGCCGAGACGAAGCGGTACATGTATTCGAAATAGTCGTCGTCACCCATATAGACGACGACACGGCCGTCCTTGTTGAGGACGACCGTCGACGCCTCATGCGACATGCGGCCAAGCGCGGTGCGCTTCACCGGCTTGGACTGCGGGTCGTAGGGATCGATCTCCACCACCCAGTCGAAGCGGTTGGCCTCGTTCGGCTCCTTGTCGAGGTCGAAGCGATCATGGAAGCGGCTGCGACCATAGATGTCGGAACCGTCGAAGCCGTAGCGGTCGAGAAGCTCGGCGGTCGGCGCCTTCTTCGGGTCGCCGCCGAAAATATCGGAAACGCCTTCCTCACAGGTCAGCACCGTGCCCCAGGGGGTGAAACCGCCGCTGCAGTTATAGCTGGTGCCGAGCACCTTGGTGCCGGTGGCGTCGGCTGAGGTCTTCATCAAGGCATGCCCGGCGACTGGCCCGGAAACGGTCATTTCGGTGTTGGCGGTGATGCGGCGGTTGAGCGGGCTGTCGGCCACGGTTTCCCACTTGCCGTCTTTCAGTTGCACTTCGACGATCGAATGGCCCATCGCGGCCATGCCGAGATCGACCTGTTCCTTGGTCATCGTCTTGGCGGCATCGTCCTCGGTCATGCCGGGAAACATCACATTGGGTGAGATGTATTCATTGTTGACGCAAAGCAGACCATGGTCGGAATTCACCGTGCCTTTGGGCAGCGGCATGAAGGCGATGTAGTCGCAATTGTAACCGAAGCGCTTTTCCTGTTCGTCGGCCGCAACCTTGTTGCCGTCGAACTCGGCGAGACCGGCTGCAAGCGGATCGCCCCAGCGCGCGACGATGGTTGTCTCATAGCCTTCGGCGGCGGCATGGGTCTTGTCGTAGACGCGCTTCAGTTCGGGAAAGCCGAGCGTCGACTGCGCTGCCGCGGCATGCGTTTCGCCGGCAAACAGGGAGCCGACGAAGCTGCCGCCGGCAAGCAGCGCGCCGGAGGCAAGGCTGCCTTTCAAAAGAGACCGGCGCGAGACGCGCTCGGCAATGACGTCGCGAATGACGGGGGAGGATGAAGACGGTGCATTGGCCATTGTGTCTGCCTCTCAGGGTGGATGTTACGGCGCACCGCTGCCGTAGTCTGCTTCGGCAACATCCGCATGACAGGAGAGGAAACCGCAAGCGAACGACCGGATCGGGCTCGCTCAGCCCTTGGTGCATGTCGAGGCGGTGAAGGCGCCGTCGGGCTGCTTCAGGATGATGTCGAAGGAAGGGGCGCCGTCCAGTGTCGCTTGCGTCATCGAGATGGAGTTGCCGCCGGTGGTGTAGCCGCCTAGCGGGCCTAGCCAGGTGATCTCGCCATTGGCGTTCATCTGGTAGTTGTAGCCTTGCGGCGCGGTGCCGAACGTCACCGGGCCGCTATAGACATTGCCCTTGATGGTAATGTCGCCGAGGTTGAGGAAGGCGCCGAGCAGATAGACTTCGCAGTGGTAGGTGCCGTCCGGCAGCTTGCCATCGCTGAAGTCGGCGCGCGCGGCGCCGCTCGTTGCCATCAGCAGCAGGATGCCGGAAATGCATGAGATGCAGGATGTCATCGGGTTACTCGTTTGCGGAATGAGCTTGCCCCATTTTTACGCAGTGCCGCAATATTGTTGGTCTGCGAGCCGCTGCCGGAGATCAAAATCTAGGCACTTGTCATACTTGGGCGAAAATTAGGCAAAAGCCCAGTGCGCTGCGCAAATTTCCCTCAATCAATTTTTAACCGGCTGCCTTTGTTTTCTTTAGGCTAATATAATAACTGGCTGATAACGTTCGGATATTCCATCTTTGCGAGCGGTTCCTTTGCGTTTGGCACGGCTGTTGCATTGCATTGTTGCGGTGCAATCAACCAGCTTGGGAGTCTTCGGTATGAGGGGTAATTTCTCCACAATAACAAAAATGTTTTCGGCCGGCGTGGTCGCTGCCGGCCTGTCGATGTCGTCTCCGGCCAAGGCCGCCGAAGACACGATCAAGGTCGGCATTCTGCATTCGCTGTCGGGGACCATGGCGATTTCGGAAACGACGCTGAAAGACGCCATGCTGATGCTCATCGAAGAGCAGAACGCCAAGGGTGGCCTGCTCGGCAAGAAGCTGGAAGCGGTCGTCGTCGATCCGGCGTCCAACTGGCCGCTCTTCGCCGAAAAGGCGCGCGAGCTGATCTCCAAGGACAAGGTCGCCGCCGTGTTCGGCTGCTGGACCTCGGTGTCGCGCAAATCGGTGCTGCCGGTGTTCTCCGAGCTCGACAACATCCTGTTCTATCCCGTCCAATATGAGGGCGAGGAAAGCGAGCGCAACGTGTTCTACACGGGTGCGGCTCCCAACCAGCAGGCCATCCCTGCTGTCGACTACCTGATGAGCRAGGAYGGCGGCTCGGTGAAGCGCTGGGTGCTGGAAGGCACCGACTATGTCTATCCGCGCACCACCAACAAGATCCTCGAGGCCTATCTGAAGGCCAAGGGCGTCGCCGCCGAAGACATCATGGTCAACTACACGCCGTTCGGCTTCTCCGATTGGCAGACCGAAGTCTCGGCGATCAAGAAGTTCGGCTCGGCCGGCAAGAAGACCGCCGTCGTCTCGACCGTCAACGGTGACGCCAACGTTCCCTTCTATAAGGAACTCGGCAACCAGGGCATCAAGGCCGAGGACATCCCGGTCATGGCCTTCTCGGTCGGCGAGGAAGAACTGGCCGGTCTCGACACCGCGCCGCTGGTCGGCCATCTCGCTGCATGGAACTATTTCGAGAGCGTCGACACGCCGGAAAACAAGAAGTTCATCGCCGACTGGCACAAGTTCATCAAGAATGACAAGCGCACCACCAACGACCCGATGGAAGCCCACTATATCGGCTTCAACATGTGGGTGAAGGCGGTCGAGAAGGCCGGCACCACCGATCCGGACAAGGTGATCGACGCCATGGTCGGCGTGTCCGTGCCGAACCTCACCGGCGGCTATTCGACGATGATGCCGAACCATCACATCACCAAGCCGGTGCTGATCGGCGAGATCCAGGCCGACGGCCAGTTCGAGACCGTGTCGCAGACGCCCGGCCTCGTGATGGGCGACGAATGGTCCGACTATCTGCCTGATTCCAAGGACCTGATCTCGGATTGGCGCTCGCCTCTGTCCTGCGGCAACTTCAACGTCGCCTCCGGCAAGTGCGGCGGCAAGGGTACGAACTGATCCTCCCCGGCCTGGACCGTCAGGTCCATGGCCATCTGGCCGGTTCCAAGGCCAGAGACCGCAAGGCGTCCGGGCGCTTCAGCCCGCCCGGACGCCGAATTCCACCTCCCGGAAAGTATCTGAACGGATGATCCTGTTGCGCGCTTTCGGCCTCATGCTGGTGTTCCTGATGGCAAGTCTGTTGCCGTCGAACGCAGCCGAAGCCGATTTGCGCGCCATCATCGCCAAATTCGCCACCGGCAGCGGCTTTTCGGCCATCGAGGCCGTGGTGCGCGAGCTTGCCGCCACCGGCGATCCGCTGGTCGAGCGTCCGCTTGCCGCACTTGCCGAAGGCAATCTTTACATCCGCAAAACCGATTCCCTGGTCTTCGTCGGCAATGAGGACGGCGACAGCGTCACGCTGCTCGACCCGCTGAGCGGCGAGAGCGCCGGCGACGCCGCCAAGGCCGATATCACCAAGATCAAGGTCAACAACACGCTGCGCCGTGTCATCCGCGATGCGCTGGGCACGCTGACGCTCCGTGCCAAGGATCCGTCTGTCCGCATCGCCGCCGCCGATACCATGTTCAAAACGCCCGATGCCGCCAACATCGAGCCGCTCGACGCGGCAATCGCCGCCGAGACCGATGCCAAGGTCAAGGCACTCTTTGAACAGGCACGCGCGGCATCGGTGCTGGTCTCCGACAAGCCGGAAGAAGACAAGCTCGCGGCAGTCGCCCTGATCGGCGCGCGCGGCGATCGCGACGCGCTCTCGCTGCTGACCGCGGTCGAGGCCAATGCGCAAGGCGCGGTCAAGGACGCGGCGACCGCGGCAATCGCCGGCATCAATTCGAGCCTGGCGCTGTGGGATGCCGGCCAGAACATCTGGTACGGCATTTCGCTCGGCTCGGTGCTGCTGCTCGCAGCCATTGGCCTTGCCATCACGTTCGGGGTCATGGGCGTCATCAACATGGCGCATGGCGAAATGGTCATGCTCGGCGCCTACACCACCTTCGTCGTCCAGCAGGTGATCCGAACCTCATTCCCCGGCCTGTTCGACTGGTCGCTGGTCATCGCGCTGCCGCTGGCCTTTCTGGTTGCCGCTTCCGTCGGCTTGATCATCGAGCGCGGCGTCATCCGCTTTCTCTACGGCCGGCCGCTGGARACGCTGCTCGCGACCTGGGGCGTCTCGCTGGTCCTGCAGCAGGCGGTGCGTTCGATCTTCGGACCGACCAATCAGGAGGTCGGCAACCCCTCCTGGATGTCTGGCTCGTTCGATGTCGGCCAACTCGCCATCACCTGGAACCGGCTGTGGATCCTGGTCTTCGCGCTCACCGTCTTCGGCGTGCTGCTCTACGTTATGAAGCGCACGCCCTGGGGCCTGCAGATGCGCGCCGTCACCGCCAACCGGCGCATGGCCGCCTCAATGGGCATCCGGACGCCCTGGGTCGACGCGCTGACCTTTGCATTGGGCTCCGGCATTGCCGGCATTGCCGGCGTCGCGCTCAGCCAGATTGACAACGTCTCGCCCAATCTCGGCCGCGGCTACATCATCGACAGTTTCATGGTCGTGGTCTTCGGCGGCGTCGGCAATCTGTGGGGCACGCTGGTCGGCGCCTTCTCGCTCGGCATCGTCAACAAGGTTTTGGAGCCCTATGCCGGGGCAGTGCTCGGCAAGATCGTCGTGCTGGTGCTGATCATCCTGTTCATCCAGAAGCGCCCGCGCGGCCTGTTCGCGCTCAAGGGCAGGGCGGTGGAAGCATGATCACTGGACACTTCTTCGCCGCTGGCGCCGACCGCCGCATCGCCATCACCATTTTCATCCTGTTGGCTGCCGCCATCATCGTGCCGCTGCTCAACCTCGCCGTTTCGCCGACCAGTGCGTTCTATATTCCGCCCTATATCGTCGCGCTGACCGGCAAATATCTCTGCTACGCACTGCTTGCCTTGGCGCTCGATCTGGTCTGGGGCTATTGCG
Source organism: Mesorhizobium sp. P2_F5 (assembly GCF_056403715.1). NCBI lineage: Bacteria > Pseudomonadati > Pseudomonadota > Alphaproteobacteria > Hyphomicrobiales > Phyllobacteriaceae > Mesorhizobium > Mesorhizobium sp. P2_F5. The sequence continues at coordinate 18,441 of NZ_JBFUEY010000018.1, forward strand.
GCATCCTTTCGCTCGGCCACGGCGCCTTCTTCGCGCTCGGCGGCTATGCGATGGGCATGTATCTGATGCGTCAGATCGGCTCGCGCGGCGTCTACGGCAATCCGATCCTGCCCGATTTCATGGTGTTTCTGAACTACAAGGAATTGCCCTGGTTCTGGACCGGTTTCGACCATTTCTGGTTCGCCGCCATCATGGTGCTGGCCGTGCCCGGCCTGCTCGCCTTCGTCTTCGGCTGGTTCGCCTTCCGCAGCCGCGTCACCGGCGTCTATCTCTCGATCATCACCCAGGCGATGACCTATGCGCTGCTGCTCGCCTTCTTCCGCAACGACATGGGTTTCGGCGGCAACAACGGCCTGACCGATTTCAAGGACATTTTGGGCTTCAACGTCCAGGCCGACGCCACCCGCTCGGCCCTGTTTGCGGCCAGCGCGGTGATGCTGGCGCTCGCCGTCTTCATCACCTGGGCGATCATCGGCTCCAAATACGGCAAGCTGCTGATGGCGGTGCGCGATGCCGAAAGCCGCACACGCTTCCTCGGCTGGCGGGCGGAGAACGTGAAGCTTTTCGCCTTCACCGTCTCGGCTGTCATGGCCGGCATTGCCGGCGCGCTCTACGTGCCGCAGGTCGGCATCATCAATCCCGGCGAATTCGAGCCGTCCAATTCGATCGAGGTGGTGATCTGGGCCGCCGTCGGCGGCCGCGGCACCATTGTCGGCCCGATCGTCGGCGCGCTGCTCGTCAATGCCGGCAAATCCTGGTTCACCGGGCTGCTGCCCGAATTCTGGCTGTTCGCGCTGGGCGGCCTGTTCGTCGCCGTCACGCTGTTCCTGCCCAAGGGCATCGTCGGCATGTGGGATTCTTGGCGCGGCAACGCTCGGGCGATGCGCGCCGCCGCGATTGCAGAGGAAGCGGGCACAGACCCTGATGTCCCGCCGTCCCCGAAGATCGTCCGCACCGCGGCGACAACGCCCGGTGCCTGGTCCGCGTCCGGCCCTGAGCCGCAGCCGGCGGAGTAGAGCGATGTCGAAGTCCAACACCATCCTTTATCTCGACGGCGTCTCGGTCTCCTTCGACGGTTTTCGCGCCATCAACAATCTCTCGCTTGTGCTCGACAAGGGTGAGATGCGCGCCATCATCGGCCCCAACGGCGCCGGCAAGACAACGATGATGGACATCGTCACCGGCAAGACGCGGCCCGATGAGGGCGAGGTGTTCTTCGACGGCCAGGTCGATCTCACCCGGCACGACGAGGCCGAGATCGCCATGATGGGCATCGGCCGCAAATTCCAGAAGCCGACCGTCTTCGAAAGCCACAGCGTCGAGGACAATCTGATGCTGGCGCTGAAGGGACCGCGCTCGATCTTCCCGGCGCTGTTCCATCGCCGATCGGCGGCCGAGGCGCGGCAGATCGACGACATCCTCGGCATCATCCGGCTCGGCGACAAACGCCACGATCTGGCGGCCAATCTCAGCCACGGCCAGAAGCAATGGCTGGAGATCGGCATGCTGTTGGCGCAGGACCCGAAGCTGCTGCTGGTCGATGAGCCGGTGGCCGGCATGACCGATGCCGAGACCGAAGAGACCGCGCGGCTGCTCAAGGACATCGCCCGCGACCACTCAGTCATCGTCGTCGAGCACGACATGCATTTCGTGCGCGAACTCGGCGTCAAGGTCACCTGCCTGCATGAGGGCGCGGTGCTGTCGGAAGGCTCGCTCGATTTCGTTTCGGCCGACGAGCGCGTCGTCGAAGTCTATTTGGGGAGATGAGCATGGTGTGGCGGGTGCAGTTCCATCGTTTCGATCTGTCGTTCCTGCGCTTTTGGAAAAGGCGCTGACATGCTCGAAGTTTCCAACGCCACGCTCCACTACGGCGCTGCCCAGGCGCTGCGCGGCGTGTCGCTGACCGCGGGGGCCGGCAAGATCACCTGCGTGCTCGGCCGCAACGGCGTCGGCAAGACCAGTTTGATGAGATCGATCGTCGGCCACCATCGGCTGACGAGCGGAAGCGTTGCCTTCGAGGGGAAGGCGCTCGACCGGAGCGCGGCGTATGATCGCGCCCGGTCGGGCATCGCATTCGTACCGCAAGGCAGGGAGATCTTTCCGCTGCTGACGGTACGCGAAAACCTGGAGTCCGGCTTCGCGCCCTTGAAGCGCGCAGACCGCAACGTGCCTGCGCATGTCTTCGAACTGTTCCCGGTGCTGAAGCAGATGCTCGGACGGCGCGGCGGCGATCTCTCCGGTGGCCAGCAGCAGCAGCTTGCCATCGGCCGCGCGCTGGTGATGCGGCCGAAACTCTTGGTGCTCGACGAGCCGACGGAAGGCATCCAGCCCTCGATCATCAAGGACATCGGCCGCGCCATCCGCTATCTGCGCGACCAGGCCGGCATCGCCGTGCTGCTGGTCGAGCAATATCTCGATTTCTGCCGCGAGCTCGCCGACGAGGTCAACATCATGGATCGCGGCCAGATCGTCCATACCGGCCCCGCCGAAGATCTCGACCGGGCGGATGTCAGGAAGTTTTTGACGGTTTAGGTGTGGCTCGTCGCCATCGCTGAGGGCCTGTGCGAGCCAGACACGTCGCGGCGATTAGCCGAAACATCCGTCGCTTCGTCATCCTTGGGCGAAGCAAGGAGCGAAGCGACGCGGCGCAGACCCAAGGATCCATGCCATTACCTATGCCGGATGATGCAGCGGTCCAGAATACAATTCGATCGCCGGCGTTCGATCCTCGGTTCTGCACCGCCGCAGCGCTTCTTCGTCACGGCATGGATCCCTGGGTCTTCGCTCCGCTTCGCGTCGCTACGCCCAAGGATGACGAAGTCGCGCAAGGTCCGCACCGTTGCGCCTAACTTTCGTCCGAGGCGGCATGCGCAACCCTAGCACCCGCAATACTGCATGCTAGTCTTTCGGAGGCCTCGGTGAGTCGGCCGCTTCCGTATCAGTCTGTAGCAGATCGAGGGAATGCGCTGGCTCAGCCTGCAAGTTCCACGCAAGCAAGCCACCCTAGCTTTCCCTCGCAGTTCTGATTGTCGGTCAATGCGTCCAGATAATCTTGCCAGGAGAATAGGCTATGGAACGGTTCGTCGAGGACCACCAGAAACGACGGCTGACAGAGCGCGTCGACATCATCACCGCCATCAACATTCTGCGCTCGCAAGGCTATCAGCCAGATGAGCTGATTGGCGAAATCACCAAGGTCTTCTACGTCGATCTCGACACCTATAACGAGATCGTCCTGGCGGCCTAACCGTTCGGGCCGAGGATGTGTCTAGCTTCAGGTCAGGCCGGCTGAATATCAGCGCAGCCTAGCCGGCGCGCCGGAAGGCGAGAACGCGGTTTCGGCCACCGCGCTTGGCGCCATAGAGCGCCTTGTCGGCGGCGCTGAGCACCTTGTCGAACTTGGTGCCGCCCTCGCTGCCGAAGGCGTAGCCGGCGCTGACGGTGCAGGCCAGCAGGCGGGTCTCGGTGTCGATCCGGCGCGAGGCAAAACTGGCCCGGATGCGCTCGGCTATGAATTCCACCTTCTCAGGCAGGATGCGGTCGAGGACCAGCGCAAATTCCTCTCCGCCCATACGCGCGGCGACATCGCCCGGCTGGAGATTGGCGGTCAAATCCTTGGCGAACAGTTTCAGCACCTCGTCGCCGGTGGCATGGCCGAACTCGTCGTTGATGGCCTTGAAGCCATCGAGATCGAACACGATCACGGCGGTGAAAACCCCTACCGGTGTTTTGCCATGCAGATCGAACAGAGCGCGTCGGTTGAGCAGGCCGGTCAGCGGATCGGTCAGCGCTTCGCGTCTGTGATGCTGTGCCAGGCGCCCCTGGTTGAGCGCCAGCGACAGCGCGCCGATGCCGGTCATGCAGGCGATGACGACGATGAGGCTGAGATCCTCGGCCCAGTTGCTCGGCGCATGGCCGAGCACCAGCTTGCCATCCCGGACGAGCACCCCGGAGCACAGCACGAAGGATATGGCGGTGGCGGTGTAAAGCCCGGCAATACCGATGATGGGGGCCGGAAATTCGGTGCGCCCCTTCCAGTATTCATAGGCCGTCGCAAACAGGAGCAGCGCGGCGAAGGCATTCTCCAACATGAAGCCCAGCCCGTCATAGCCAAGCGCCATTGGCGGCAAGGCGATCGCCAGCGAGACGCCGGCGCCGACGGCGATGCGTGGCAGCGGCGAGGCGCCGGTCGTGAATTGGTGGGCGGCGCCCAGCATGGTTGCGAAGCCGAGCAGCAGGAAGGCGAAGGTGGCTAGGCCGAGCAGGCGTCCGGGGGTATCGATATAGGCCTGGTAGGCGAAGACATCGCAGACGATCAGAAGCACGCTGACCGCCCATGTCAGCAGGAATTTTTCCGAGCGCGCGGTTAGCCAGATGCCAAACAGAGTCATACCGAGGCAAGCGGCGGAAAACCCGACAGCCAGCAGAAGGGAATTGTAGTCGAGCGACATGCCCTTGTCCTTGCCCGCGGCGGCCTGTCTCTAGAAAGGACCCGCACCGGATTAATGCAGGAAGGAGGTATCGATAAGGTTACGATGGCGCTGGAGATGCCGTGATTTCGCTGCGTTTAGAGGACCACCGATAGCAGCAGGATGAGGCCGACGCCCATCATCAGGAGGCCTGGCCAATTCTGCGACAGGCCGAGAAAGCCAAGCCCGCGCCGCCGCGGCTCCAGCGTCGGACCTGACTTTACGAAATTTCCCCCAGGGTGAATCGGCACAACTGGAGAGGGTGCCGGATCGCTGAGCCGCCCGCGCCTGAGAACTGCGCCCGCCATATACACAACGCCGGCGACGGTAAGCAACGCACCGAAGAGGATAACAAACATTTCTCGCCTCCTTCACGTCCTGCATCTGATGCAGGACCTTGCGGGATGGTTGGCGACTCGCGGCGACCTCAGCGCCTGCAAAGATAAAACGATCAAGATGCCCGGCAGGTTCCGCAACAAAACCAAAGCGCCGTGTGGAAGTTCGCGGCCCCAGCTAGCTCACCCGCTTCATCAGCGCCATGGCGCCGAACGGCGCGCGCACCTTGCCCTCGGTGATGAAGTAGGCGAACACGTCGCGCGGCTTGACTGGCGCGTCGAAAGCCGGATCGGCGCGCCGCAGATCGGCCGGCTGCTTGCCTTCCGCCCAGGTTTTTACCCGCGCCGCCCATTCGTCCAGCCCTTTCGGCGTGTAGCAATCCGGGTTGTCGTCGCTGCCGGTCTGCAGCCTCGCATAAATGAAATCGCCGGTGATATCGGCAATGTCAGGATACTTGGCATGGTCGGCATAAACGATCGCCGCCTTGTATTTGCGCGCGAGTGCGGCGAATTCCGGCACGATGAAACTGTCGTTGCGCACTTCGAGCGCATGGCGCAGCGCCACCCCGTCCTGCTTTTCCGGCAGCAGCTTTAGAAACGCTTCGAAATCGTCGGCATCGAACTTCTTGGTCGGCGCGAACTGCCACAGGATCGGTCCCAGCTTCTCGCCGAGCGCCGCGACGCCGGAGCCGAGGAAGCGCGTCACGGACTCGCCGGCTTCGCCGAGCACGCGTCGGTTGGTGACGAAGCGGTTGCCCTTCAGCGAATAGACGAAACCATCCGGCGCCTCATTGGCCCATTTGACGAAGGTCGGTTCCTTGAAGCTGGAATAGTAGGTGCCGTTGACCTCGATGCTCGGCACCTGACGGCTGGCATAGTGCAGCTGCTTGGCCTTCGACAGTTTGTCCGGATAGAAAGACGTATCCCAGGGCTCGAAAGTCCAGCCGCCCATGCCTGAACGGATTGTTCCGGATTTGCTCATAGTCGTCCTCCCGAATTCAGAAGTCTGGTCGAGTTCAGCAAAATCAGGCCGCCTCGCCGACAGGTTTTGTCATGTCGACCACGGTCCATCCTGGCCGGTGGGGATTGACCCGGCGGCCCGTTTCCCTGAAACCATAGGCGGTATAAATCGCAATGTTCCGCTCCATACGCGAATTGGTGTAGAGCCGCACCTCCGGCACGCCCCACGACCGCGCCTGCTCCTCGGCGAAGTCGAGCAGCGCGGTGCCGAGCTTCCTGCCCTGGAAAGCCGGGGAGACGGCGACGCTGAAGATCATCGCATGATCGGGATGCCGCTCGATGACGATCAGCCCGGCGAGCTCCGCGCCGCTCTCCAAGAGCCAAACCTCGCCGCGTTCGATGCGCGGCGCATAATCCTCGGTGACCGGGATCGGCGGAGCGCCGAGCAGGGGCGTGTAGTGCTCATAAGCGGCCTGCGTCAGCGAGACGATTGCGTCGAGATCACCGGTAAGCGCCTTTCGGAATGACATCAAAGCTCTCCAGGCGCTCGACCGGTGTGTCTATTATTCCGCCGCTTCGCGCTTGCCCCCCGGGCGTCGCTCCAGCAATTCCTTGAGGAACTGGCCGGTATAGCTGCGCCTTTCGCGCACGATGGCTTCCGGCGTGCCCTGGGCGACCAGTTCGCCGCCGCCGTCGCCGCCTTCGGGGCCGAGATCGAGCACCCAGTCGGCGGTCTTGATCACTTCGAGGTTGTGCTCGATGACCACCACCGTGTTGCCCTGGTCGACCAGTTCGTGCAGCACTTCCAGCAGCTTGGCGACGTCGTGGAAGTGCAGGCCCGTGGTTGGCTCGTCGAGGATGTAGAGCGTCTTGCCGGTTGCCTTGCGTGACAGCTCCTTGGCGAGCTTGATGCGCTGGGCCTCGCCGCCCGACAGCGTCGTCGCTTGCTGGCCGATATGGATATAGCCGAGGCCGACCTGCTTCAGCGTGTCGAGCTTGTCGCGCACGCCCGGCACGGCGGCGAAGAAATCGACGCCTTCCTCGACGGTCATGTCGAGCACGTCGGCGATCGACTTGCCCTTGAACACCACATCGAGCGTCTCGCGGTTGTAGCGCTTGCCATGGCAGACATCGCAGGTGACGTAGACGTCGGGCAAAAAGTGCATCTCGATCTTGATGACGCCGTCGCCCTGGCAGGCCTCGCAGCGGCCGCCCTTGACGTTGAACGAAAAGCGCCCCGGCTGGTAGCCGCGCGCCTTGGCTTCCGGCAGGCCGGCAAACCAGTCGCGGATCGGCGTGAAGGCGCCGGTATAGGTGGCGGGGTTCGAACGGGGCGTGCGGCCGATGGGTGACTGGTCGATGTCGATGACCTTGTCGAGGAATTCCAGCCCTTCGATACGGTCATGATCGGCCGGATGCTCGCGCGAACCCATGATGCGGCGTGAGGCCGCCTTGAACAAAGTCTCGATCAGGAAGGTCGACTTGCCGCCGCCCGATACGCCGGTGACGGCGGTGAAGGTGCCGAGCGGGATTTCGGCGGTGACGTTCTTCAGATTGTTGCCGCGCGCGCCGACGACCTTGATCCGGCGGTTCTTCTTCGCCTCGCGCCTGACACCTGGTGTGGTCACTTCGAGCGCGCCCGAAAGATATTTGCCGGTGATCGAATTCGGGTTGGCCATCACCTGCTGCGGTGTGCCCTGGGCAATGATCTCGCCGCCATGGATGCCCGCGGCGGGTCCCATGTCGACGACATAGTCGGCATGCAAAATGGCGTCCTCGTCGTGCTCGACGACGATCACCGTGTTGCCGATGTCGCGCAGGTGCTTCAGCGTGTCGAGCAGGCGGGCATTGTCGCGCTGGTGCAGGCCGATCGACGGCTCGTCCAGCACATAGAGCACGCCGGTGAGGCCCGAGCCGATCTGCGATGCCAGGCGAATGCGCTGACTCTCGCCGCCTGACAGCGTGCCGGAATTGCGCGACAGCGTCAGATAATCGAGACCGACATCGTTGAGGAAGCGCAGCCGGTCACGGATCTCCTTGAGCACCCTGACCGCGATCTCGTTCTGCTTGTCGTTGAGCTGCGCCGGCAGGTCGGTGAACCATTTGTCGGCGTTGCGGATCGACTGTTCGGTGACTTCGCCGATGTGCTTTCCGGCGATCTTCACCGCCAGCGCTTCCGGCTTCAGCCGATAGCCCTTGCAGACCGGGCAGGGCGTTGCCGACATGAAGCGCTCGATCTCCTCGCGCATCCAGGCGGATTCGGTTTCCTTCCAGCGCCGCTCGAGATTGGGGATGACACCTTCGAACGTCTTGGTCGTCTTGTAGGAGCGCAAGCCGTCATCGTACTGGAAGGTGACTTCACGCTCGCCGGTACCGCGCAGGACGGCTTCCTTGGCCTCTTCGGTCAGATCCTTGAACTTGTCACCGAGCTTGAAGCCGTAGGCCTTGCCCAGCGCTTCCAGCGTCTGCGCGTAGTAGGGCGAGGTCGATTTCGCCCACGGGCTGACGGCGCCGTCGCGCAGCGAGACGTTTTCATCCGGTACGATCAGGCTGGCGTCGATGGCGCGCTGGTTGCCGAGACCGTCGCAGGTCGGGCAGGCGCCGAACGGGTTGTTGAACGAGAACAGCCTGGGCTCGATCTCCGGAATGGTGAAGCCGGAGACCGGGCAGGCGAATTTTTCGGAGAACAGGATGCGCTCATGCGTCTCGTTCTTCGATTTGTTGACGGAGTCCTCGCCGGTCTGGCTGGCGTCGAGCGGCTTGTCGGTGAACTCCGCCACCGCCAGCCCTTCGGCGAGCTTCAGCGCCGTTTCGATGGAATCGGCAAGCCGCGTCGCCAGGTCGCCGCGCACGACGATGCGGTCGACGACGACGTCGATGTCGTGCTTGTATTTCTTGTCCAGCGCCGGCACGTCGGCGATCTCATAGAAGACGCCGTCGACCTTGACGCGCTGAAAGCCTTTTTTCTGCAGCTCCAGCAGTTCCTTGCGGTATTCGCCCTTGCGGCCGCGCACGATGGGGGCCAGCAGGAACAGGCGCGTGCCTTCCTCGACCGCCAACACCCGGTCGACCATCTGGCTGACCGTCTGGCTCTCGATCGGCAGGCCGGTGGCCGGCGAATAGGGAATGCCGACGCGAGCGAACAGCAAGCGCATATAGTCGTAGATCTCGGTGACGGTGCCGACCGTCGAGCGCGGGTTCTTGGACGTGGTCTTCTGCTCGATGGAGATGGCCGGCGAAAGGCCGTCGATCTGGTCGACGTCCGGCTTCTGCATCATTTCGAGGAATTGCCGCGCGTAGGCCGACAGACTCTCGACGTAGCGGCGCTGGCCCTCGGCATAGATCGTGTCGAAGGCAAGCGACGATTTGCCGGAGCCCGACAGACCGGTCATGACGATCAGGCTGTCACGCGGCAGGTCGAGATCGACATTCTTCAGATTGTGTTCGCGTGCACCGCGAATGGAAAGGTATTTATGGTCGGCCATCGCCGGTCGCCGCCTCAAGTCTGGTATCAGTGGGATCGGCGGGGTTTCCCGGCCATCCCCTATGTAGGTATTTTTGCCGCCACGTCGAGAGACGCCATACTTCTCGACCAAAACCGTTTAACCGTCTTTCGCGCGAAGGGGCAAGCGGAAAGAACAAAGGCCGAACACGCTCCTGACAAAGCTGTGCAGAAACTGACAAAGGCATTTCAGAAACTGACCCTGACGTAAGCTCCCGGCGATCACATTTTTCGGTAACCGGCTATTCAAGGTTGACGTCGCCGAATCAGGGGCGCAGTCTCCAGAAGTCAACGAAGCCGGCCGTCTTTCGATGGCCTCGCCGCCCACAGGCGGCCTGCGAGACGCCGCAGGCAGCTGCGATTAGCGCTTCGGACGACAACAGTCGCAACGGACATAGGAGCGGAGCATGACGCCACCGGATAGTCCTTTGAGGCTCCACATCTCGTTGGAGCCGCGGCGGGCATAAGTGCCAGGGTAGTTTCAAGGCATTAGAGTGTATGCGTCCAAGCGAACGCATCGCTTCGATCCGACAAGCCACCCGACAAACCGTGACCTGCCGAATCCCACAAAAATCAGAGACGGATAGTCGGATCGTCGGCTGAATGCCGCGAAGCATCCGAAAAAAAAGTCGGTATAACACTACCGGCAAGTTGGATTTCAAATCCAAAAAAAGCCCCGACCGTTTGCGGAAGCAACGGCGGGGCTGTTTCGTTTTCATGAGCATTGGATCGTTCGACGGAGTTTAGGAGGAGACGTGCTCTGTCTCCATTGAAAATCTAACGTCGGCGCTGCCCCTCATCCGCCTGCCGGACATTTCTCCCCGTATAGTGACGGGGAGAAAGGACGCCGTCTTCGAAGCTTTCGCCAATTGCCGACGCTGCAGAAAGGGTGCCGGCATTGCGGCCAGATCCCTTCTCCCCGTCACTATACGGGGAGAAGATGGCGGCAGCCAGATGAGGGGCGGCGCTGACATCTGAGAATGATTGCGAGAGCTCACAGCGGCCCGGTCAACCCCTACCGGCGCGGCGGCTTGATCCCACCCGTACCGACATCGACAGTGATGCTGCCGGAAATCCTGACATCGGTATCGCCGATCTTGAATGTGCCGTTCTCGCCGGCAGGCAGCGCGTCGTCCGGCTCCGGCTGCGGCGCGGGCTTGGCGATGCGATAGTCGCTGGTCACGCCGGGCAGGGCGCCCGTCTGCGGTTGCGATGTGCTGTTCCCGGCAAAAGCCGCGCCGGAGGTCGCGGCGGTGATCGCAATGGCTGTCATCAGTCTGTTCAGGCGGTAGCGCATGGCAAGACTATAGTGCTGCGCCGAATGCGGGCCAGACCGGCGGCGTCGAAATTGATGCGACGCCTGCCGGCCTTCAATGCGGCGATCAGGCAGCCGCCTGCTTGCGGGTATCGAAGACATGATCGACGAGGCCCCAGTCCTTGGCTTCCCGTGCCGTCATGAAGAAATCGCGGTCAAGCGTGCGTTCGACCTCTTCATAGGTGCGGCCGCAATGCTGCGCATAGAGCTCGGTCATGTGCCGCTTGGTGCGCAAAATGCCCTCGGCATGGCGCTGGATGTCGGAGGCCTGGCCCTGGAAGCCGCCCAAAGGCTGATGCAGCACGATGCTGGCGTTGGGCAAGGCGATGCGCCGGCCCGGCGTTCCCGCCATCAGCAGGAATGAGGCCATCGAGGCGGCAAAGCCCATGCACACCGTCGACACCGGGCAACTGACATATTGCATCGTGTCGTAGATGGCGAAGCCGCTGGTCACCACGCCGCCCGGCGAGTTGATGTAGAGCGAGATCTCCTTGTCGGGATTGTCCGATTCCAGCGACAGGAGCTGGGCGCAGACCAGCGCCGACATGCCGTCATTGATCTCGCCATTGACGAAGATGATGCGCTCGCGCAGCAGCCGCGAGAAAATGTCGAAGGCGCGTTCGCCGCGGCTCGATTGCTCGATCACCATCGGCACCAGATTGGCAAAGCCGCTCATCTCATTGTCTCCGTTCGTTTTTCTTTAGATCAGGCGGCGCGTAGAAGCAGGCACGGGGCGTTCGCGGCGATAGGCGGTTTGGGCTTGTATGCGCGAAACGAAAGCCGGCAGCTGCCGCCCGCAATCGCAACCGCTGGCGTTGCCGCCTGGACGAACCCGTCATGGACGATGCGCAGATGCGTGCCTCCGGAAACGGTGCTGGCAAGCGTGAAGGTGACGACGCTGTCCAGCCGATTGGCATCGCCGGTTCCGGACCGTTCGCGCCAGGAATAGCGCAGCAAACGCCCAGGTTCGGCATCGATCACTTCGCACTCGATCGGCGCGTCCGGCCCGGCAAAGGCAAAGCGGCTGCCGGTTTCCGGCTTGATGTCGTTCGGCATCATCCAGGCCGCCAAAAGCTCCGGAACGGTCAGCGCCCGCCACACCTTTTCCGGTGCGTCCGGCAGATCGCATTCGAAGGCGAGGGCATCTTTGGCGGTCTGCGCCTGCTTTTCATCGGTCATTGGTCCATGTCCTTCAAAACGGCCTTCAGTCTTTCCATGCGCTCCGGCCAGAATGCGCGGTAGCGTTCGATCCAGCCGAGCAGCGGCTCGAGCCCCTGCGGATCGGCGCGGTAGTACGCGTTGCGGCCGGAGCGCCTTTCGCTGACCAGGCCGGCGCCGCGCAGCACGGCGAGGTGCTGCGACACCGCCGGCTGCGACACGCTCATGCCGGTGCGCAATTCCGACACGCTCATCTCGCCGGCGGCGAGCCGTTCGTAGACGGTACGCCGCGTCGGGTCGGCCAGGGCGCGAAAAATCTCTGCTTCGATCATGGCAAAAGCATAAGTCGATACTTATTGATTTGGCAAGCGGTGTTTTACGGCGCCGCCGGAAGCCAGCGCCTCACCGGTTCGGCAGATCCCTCGAACGTCACCTCGAAGATCGGTGACGCCAGCACGGCATGAATGTGAAGCGTCTTGGTGCCGACGTTTCTAAATCCGTGGTTTCTCTCTGCGGGAATGAGGAGCGACTGTCCGGCAGTCAGCGTCACGCGGTCTTCGTCGATCCACATGTCGGCGGTTCCGGCGATGACGGTCAGCACTTCCTCGACCGGATGCCGGTGTGTCGGAGCCCCAATGCCTGGCTGAACCCATTGTTCGAACAGGCAAAGCTCGCTCGCTCCGTTGCCGGCGGAAACTTGCATGCGGGTTTCCACGCCCGCTCGCCACTGCTCTCGCGGCTGGTCCAGATGCGCAATGACTTTCATTGGCCACCGCCTTTCGATCCCGGCATGGTCGCAATTTCAGGCGCACACCCTACCTCTTGCTGACATTCTTGACAGCCGGGGCAGACGAGAATAGAACAAAAAAAGAACAAAAACCTTGTGGGTAAAGCCAGCCACGGCAAGCGAGGATTGCCTGCAGCCTGTAAGGTGAGCGACTTAAAATTTGTTTCGGATGAGCGCGGAGAAGTGTCATGGCGGGTAGCGTCAACAAGGTCATTCTGGTCGGGAACCTCGGCGCGGACCCTGAAATTCGCCGCCTGAATTCGGGTGACCCGGTCGTCAACATCCGCATCGCCACGTCGGAAAGCTGGCGCGACAAGAATTCCGGCGAGCGCAAGGAAAAGACCGAGTGGCACAACGTCGTCATTTTCAATGACCAGATCGCCAAGGTCGCCGAGCAATATCTGAAGAAGGGCATGAAGGTTTACGTCGAAGGCCAGCTGCAGACACGCAAATGGCAGGACCAGACCGGCGCCGACAAATACACGACGGAAGTCGTGCTGCAGAAATTCCGCGGTGAGCTGCAGATGCTCGATGCGCGCGGCGAAGGCGGCGGCCAGGTCGGCAACTATGCTGGTGGCGGCGGTGCGAGCCGTGGCTCGGATTTCGGTCAGTCGAGCCCCAATGAAAGCTTCAACCGTGGTGGCGGCAACAGCGGTGGCGGCGCCAGGAGCGGTGGCGGTGGCTCGTCACGCGAACTGGACGACGAGATCCCGTTCTGAGCAGCGAGCGATAGCCAATCCAGGGAGAGGGCGCGATGACGCTCGGACCGCTTCTATCGGCGCCCTCTCCCATTCCATGGCACGCCTTCGCGGCCGTTACCTCGCTGGTCATAGGCGGCGCCCAGCTTGCGCTGCCGAAAGGCACCACGCGCCACCGCGTGATGGGTTACACCTGGGCGGCGGTGATGCTGGTCATCGCCATCTCCAGTTTCTGGATCCAGCAGATCCGCCTCATCGGCCCATTCAGCCCGATCCACATCTTGTCGATCATAGTGCTGGTCACCGTGCCGCTTGCGGTCTGGCACGCGCATATGCATCGCGTAGCCAAACATCGCAGGGTCATGATTTCGCTCTATGTTTTCGCGCTGATCGGCGCCGGCGTGTTCACGCTGCTGCCGGGACGTATCATGCATGCGGTCGTGTTCGGCCAGTGACGCGTTGCACATTTCTGAGAGGAAGACTGCTGTGAAAGCACGGATCAAGTGGGTCGAGGAGCGCACCTTTGTTGGCGAGTCCGGCAGCGGCCACAAGGTCGTGCTGGGAACCGCCTCCGGGCCGGAAGGCAAGACGCCGGGTCCGAGCCCGATGGAGCTGGTGCTGATCGGCACCGGCGGCTGCTCGGCCTATGATGTCGTCCACATTCTGGAAAAAGGCCGCGAGGCGATCGAGGACTGTGTGGTCGAGCTCGATGCCGACCGGGCGGAAACCGACCCAAAAGTCTTCACGCGCATCCACATGCATTTCGTCGTCAAAGGCCGCGCGCTGTCGCACGACAAGGTCCAGCGCGCGATCAACCTTTCGATCGAGAAATACTGCTCGGCCTCCGCCATGCTGGCCAAGACCGCCGTCATTACCCACGATTTCGAAGTCGTCGACATAGGGGCGCAGTAGGCAGTAGGCAGCAGGGCCTGCCACTCAACCCGCCATCAGCGCCTTGATGCCATCGGCGACGAACTGCACCGCAAGCGCGGCCAAGATGACCCCAAGCAGGCGGGTCAGGATCGAGCGGCCGGTCTGGCCGAGGATGCGATCGATGCGTTCCGACAGCACGAACACCAGATAGGTGATGGCGAGGCAGACGAAGATGATGCCGACCAGCGCCGCCTGTGCGGCAAAACCCTGGAACGAGCCGGACAGAAGCACTGTCGCCGAAATCGCGCCGGGGCCGGCGATCAGCGGGATCGCCAGCGGGAAAGCGGCGATGTTGTGGATCATGTCCTTGGTGATGGCGACGTCGCCGATCTTTTCCTTGCGGTCCTGGCGGCGCTCGAACACCATCTCGAAGGCGATGAAGAACAGCAAAAACCCGCCGGCGACGCGGAAGGCCGGCAGCGTGATGCCGAACACCGACAGGATGGAGGCGCCGGCAACCGCAAACAGCGCCATCACCAGGAAGCCGATGATCGAGGCGCGCACCGAGACCTGCTGACGCTCCTCGCGGTTCATACCGCGTGTGACGGCAAGGAAGAGCGGCGCCAGGCCAGGCGGGTCGATGGTCACCAGAATGGTGACGAAGGCGTTGAACAGGCTGTCGAAACTCGGCATCTCTCACCCCTCCCGCCGGGCCGGACCCCTGCGCCACCATAGTGGTAGAGCAAAGCCCGGCCGGTGGGAACCGTCTGAGATGGCGATACCGGAGGTGCCGGCAGTGTTAGCCGGCCACGCTGCAATAAGCTTCCAGACGATAGCCGTCCGGGTCGATAACGAAGGCGGCGTAATAGTTCTCGCCATAGTCGGCACGCAGCCCTGGCGCGCCATTGTCGCTGCCGCCCGCGCGCATGGCGCCGGCATGAAAGGCGTCGACGCTGGCCCTTGTCGGCGCGGCAAAACAGAAATGCAGGCCGGACTTTTCGTCCGGTGGCACCGGCCGCGCCGCGTCGTTCACCCACAGGGCGGCCACCTGTGCGCCATAGCCCAGTGTATCAGGCGACTGGCTGAGGCAGGAATAGCCGAGCGGCTTCAGCGCGGCATCGTAGAAGGGCTTCGAAATATTGGTGTCGCGGACACCGATCGAGACATGGTCAAGCATGTTTTTCACCTTTTTTACAATATGTTGCGCTGTCAGCCTTGGGCGACACGGCGCGCCAGGAACTCGACTTCGAGGCGCCATGTCCCTCCATTGTCGTGCGAACGCTCGCCCAGCCAGCGGAAGCTGTCTTTGGTGATGCGTGAAAAGCTCCAGCGCACCGACGAGCCGGTGCCATCGGCGCCAACTTGCACGATCGTGTCGTCTTCGGCGCGACCAAGCTGGCGGCTGTAATATTGGTTACGCGGGTCGCTCCAGAAGATGTGCCAGGCATCCGAGCTGGGATCGTAGGCCCGTAGCGTTGTGCCATAGAAAGTCCATTTGCCGAGCGAGGGCGAGGGGCCGGCATCCCGCGCGGGCAGAATCCACACATCCTGGATCGCCTTGCCTTCCAGGACCCAGCCGAAATGCACCTCGCCGCGTCCGGTGAGAACCGTGCCGTCCTCGAGGTGGCGCGTGGCATCGAAGGTCCAGGCGCCGACGAAGCGGCCGTAGAGATCGAGCTTCTCAGCGATGTCAGGATTGGGGCCGTCGCTGTGAAGCGCTTGGCTAAATGAGAAAGAATTGGTCATGCTGCTGCCTTCGTGGTGTCAGGAGGCTGCAAGCGATAGGGCCGAGGCAGGTGTTACGCTTGGGAAAAATTGCTATCTTTACGGCCATGACGACGAGCGAACAAAAGCTGGCATTGGGGCCGGGCTGGTACGTCTCCGACGTGCTATGCACGGCCGGCGCCGGCGACAGACCATTCGAGGAAGAGCACGGCAATTTCTGCGTTGCCGCTGTCACCAGCGGCACCTTCCGCTACCGCACCAGCCAGGGCGCCGCCATGCTGGCACCGGGCGCGATCCTGCTCGGCAATGTCGGCGCCTGCTATGAATGCGGGCACGAGCACGGCGCCGGCGACCGCTGCCTGTCCTTCCACTTCGCTCCGGCCCATCTCGACCGCATCGCCAGCGACGTGGCTGGCGCGAAGAAGCTGACGTTCGGGGTGCCACATCTGCCGCCCATGCCGGCGCTGGCATCGCTGCTGGCCGAGGCCGAAGCGGCGCGCGAGACGGCCGACATCGGTGCCTTCGAGGAGCTTGGCCTGCGCATGGCCGGCGCAGCACTGGCTGTCGCCAGCCAAGCCGCGCCTGCCGCTCGCCCGCCGAGCCGACGCGACCAGAAACGGGTCGCCGAAGCGGTGCGGCAGATCGAGCTCAATGCCGACCGGCCGGTCTCACTCGCCGAACTCGCCGGCTCGACGGCGACCAGCCCCTATCATTTCCTGCGCACTTTCCGGCAGGTCGCCGGCATGACGCCTTATCAATTCCTGCTGCGAACCCGTCTGCACCGAGCGGCGGTACGGCTGCGCATGTCGGATGAGCCCATCTCGGCAATTGCCTTCGAGGCCGGCTTCAACGATCTGTCCACATTCAATCGCCGTTTCCGACGTGTCATGGGCGAGACGCCGGGTGACTATCGCGCCCGCCGGTCAGGCAGCGCTTTGCCGTCACCATCGGCGATTGCGCCCTTCTGATATCAGTCCGAGCTTGGCCCACACCATCCCGGCAGGTAGTCGGCGTCCTTGCTCCTGGCTAGGACCATCGCTTGCCCCATCGCCTTGTCGAAGTTTTTCACCACTGCGTCCCGGTCGATGCGCCGGCGCATGAAATCCGCCCATAAAAACTCGCTGAACGGCGTCGTTTCCTTGGCGAAGCCGGCTTGCCGGCGAAGCTCTCCCGCCAGGCTGCGATAGGGGTCATCGACAAGGTCGGCCATGCTTTTGGGAATGGCGTCATAATCCCGGCGGTGCCCATTCTCGTCGAACGGATGCATCCAGCGGCGCTTGTCGAGCACGACCATGAAGGCGTCTTTGTCGAGGGTCGACAAATCGGCCATCACCGTCACCAGTACGTCCGCGACGCCTTCCTCAAGCAGCGCGCGGGCGAGATGGTGGTGATCGGTGACGTAGTTGCGTTTCTTCGGACCGAGCACCACCGGCACCAGATGGCGGCCCAGAAACGCCCCGGTCTTCTTCGGGCTCTGCAGCCGGATCATGCGGCGTTTAACGTCCACTTCCCGCAATCCGACGGTGATCTGCGTCGGCCGCAGCTCGGCTACCGGAACCGGGCTCAGCAAGGGTTCTCGCTCGGTGGTCATTTTGCCTCGTCCTGTCTTGGCTTATCCGGCGACAGCGCCTTGATGGCGGCGTCGACGCTGTGAAAGATTCTGCGCGGGCCGACGAGGTCGGCAATGCCGAAACGCGCCAGTGCCGCCTGGGCGCGCAGTGATTCCAGTCGTGCGATTGCGAAGATCGCGCCGGTCTTGCGGCAGTGGGCGATGGTGTCGATCAGCGCCTGTGCGGCGGTATAGTCGATCTCGGCGATGTTGCTGGCCTCCAGCACGACCAGTTTCACACGGTCGCTTCTGGCATCGATCAGGTCGCAGACGCCGCGCTTGAAGCTGTCGGCATTGACGAAGGACAGCGGCGCCTGGAAAGCCACAACCAGTACACCGGAGAGCTGCTCGCCCGCCGACGGCGTGCCCGGCGGCCACCACACCGACGTTCCCGGAACCTTCTCCAGCTCGATGGCCTGGGTGCGTGTCGCGCTCCAAAGTCCGTGCAGCAGCGACAGGCCGATGCCGACCGCCACGCCGGTCTCGATCGGCAGCACGACGATCGCCGTCATGGTGATCAGGATCAGTGCGAATTCGACCGGCGCCTGTCGGTAGACGCTGGCGAACACCTTCCAGCGTAAAATATGCTGGGCAACGAACAGCAGAACGCCGGCAAGGGCGGCCTGCGGGACGTCGGCGAGCAGACCGCCGCCGAAAGCGCCCAGCGCCAGCACGATCGCCGCGGCAATCAGGCCGGACACTTGCGAACGCCCGCCCGACTGGGCGACGATTGCGGTGCGCGGCGGGCTGGCATTGACCGCGAAGGCGCCGAACAGGCCAGACAGGATGCTGCCGGCGCCGACGCCGACAAAATCGCGGTTGATGTCTGGCGTTTCTCCGACAAAGGAGCGGCTGGTGGCCGCCGTCTGAACCATGACGACGATGGCGATCAGCAGGGCCAGCGGCAACAGCGCCTGCGCATCGCTGAGGCTTACCGTCGGCAGGCCGGCTTGCGGCAGGCCGTTGGGCAAGGCGCCGAGCACCTCGACGCCGCGCGCCTTTAGGCCGAAGACGGCAACCGCCAGCGTCGCCAGCACCATGCCGATCAAGGCGCCGGGGATGCGGGCGCTGATGCGCTCGGCGGCGAACACAATTGCAAATACGCCAAGACCGAGCGCCAGGCTCCAGGGATTGGTCAGATGCAGATTGGCGGCGATCTCGCCGATGCGGCGCAGGGTTTCGCCGCTTTCAGGCGGCAGGCCAAGCAATCCCGGCAGTTGCGAAACGATGATATGGACGGCGATGCCGGCCAGAAAACCGGTGGTGACCGGCACTGACAACAGGTCGGCGATCCAACCGAGCCGGAAGATGCCGCTCAAAGTGACCAACAACCCGACCATCAGCGCCAGCATTCCCGCCAGCGCCAGATAATGCGCCGAACCGGCAACGGCGATAAGGGCGAGGCCGCCGGCAAAAAGCGGTGTGATGGTCGAATCCGCGCCGGACGACAGATGGCGGTTGGCGCCGAACAGGGCAAAGGCCAGCGATCCCGCGACAAAGGCGAAGAAGCCGATCTCGGGCGCAAAGCCGCCAAGGCGTGCCGTCGCCATCTGTTCGGGAATGGCGATTGCCGCCAGCGTCAGCCCGGCGGCCAGATCGCCATTGAGATCCCCGGGCCGCCAACCGCTTAGCGCTCGCAAAGGCAGCCACCAGTTCATCGTGCTTATGGCTCTTGGCTAGGAAAACGACCCATCGCAGGCTTTTGCCCTGATGGCGGCGAAATGCGCTATGGCCAAATCGTCGCAATCAGCGGTATCCATTTGAAATTACCACCGAAATTGTCGTTGGAAAAGTGCCGCGAATATTGGAGTTTCAGGCTGGCTTCCTATATAAGCGGTCAGTGATTCCCGATTAGATTGTGATCAGATTTGACCGACCAAAAAACACCGCGCGGCGCCGACGGCGGCCCCACCGGCATCGAGCCGATCTCCATCATCGAGGAGATGCAGAGCTCCTATCTCTCTTACGCCATGAGCGTGATCGTCAGCCGTGCGCTGCCCGATGTGCGTGACGGCCTGAAGCCCGTACATCGCCGCATTCTCTATGCCGCGCATGAGAGCGGCTACCACTGGAACCGCAAATATGTGAAGTCGGCCCGCCCGGTCGCCGACGTGATGGGTAAATACCATCCGCATGGCGACGCCTCGATCTATGACGCCTTGGTGCGCATGGCGCAGGATTGGTCGCTGCGTGTGCCGCTGATCGACGGGCAGGGCAATTTCGGGTCGATCGACGGCGATCCGCCGGCGGCAATGCGCTACACCGAATCGCGCCTGACCAAGGTCGCGCACGAGCTGCTCGAGGATATCGACAAGGAAACCGTCGATTTCCAGGAAACGTATGATGCGTCCGACACCGAGCCGAAGGTGTTGCCGGCTCGCTTCCCCAACCTTCTGGTCAACGGTTCCGGCGGCATTGCCGTCGGCATGGCCACCAACATTCCGCCGCACAATCTGGCCGAAGTCTGCAACGGCGCCATCGCCATCATCGACAATCCGGCGATCGACCTGCCGGCGCTGATGGAGATCATTCCGGGTCCCGATTTCCCGACCGGCGGCATCGTGCTTGGCCGTTCCGGCATCTACAGCGCCTATGCGACGGGCCGCGGCTCGATCGTCATGCGCGGCAAGGTCAATGTCGAGCAGCGTGGCAACGACCGTGAATCGATCATCATCACCGAGGTTCCCTACCAGGTGAACAAGGCCTCGATGATCGAGAAAATGGCCGAGCTGGTGCGCGACAAGCGCATCGAAGGCATTTCCGACATCCGCGACGAGAGYGACCGCCAAGGCTACCGCGTCGTCATCGAACTGAAGCGCGATGCCGTCGCCGACGTCATCTTGAACCAGCTCTACCGCTTCACGCCGCTGCAGACCTCCTTCGGCGCCAATATGGTGGCGCTGAACGGCGGCAAGCCGGAAGTGATGAATCTGACCGACATGCTGAAGGCGTTCGTCTCCTTCCGCGAAGAGGTGATCAGCCGGCGCACGAAATTCCTGCTGCGCAAGGCGCGCGACCGCGCCCACGTCCTGGTCGGTCTCGCCATTGCCGTCGCCAACATCGACGAAGTGATCAAGCTGATCCGCACCGCGCCGGACCCGCAGACGGCGCGTGAACAGTTGATGGAGCGCCGCTGGCCCTCCGGCGACGTCGAATCGCTGATCCTTCTGATCGACGATCCGCGCCATCGCATCAACGAGGACGGCACCTACAATCTGTCCGAGGAACAGGCCCGCGCCATCCTCGAACTGCGCCTGCAGCGCCTGACCGCGCTCGGCCGTGACGAGATCGCCGACGAGTTGAACACGATCGGCGCCGAAATCGTTGATTACCTTGATATTTTGTCGTCCCGCGCACGCATCCAACAGATCGTCAAGGACGAACTCGCCGCTGTGCGCGACGAGTTCGGTACGCCGCGCCGCACCGAGCTCACCGACGGCGGCGCCGACATGGAAGACGAGGACCTGATCCAGCGCGAGGACATGGTCGTCACCGTCAGCCATTCCGGCTACATCAAGCGCGTGCCGCTGTCGCTCTACCGGGCACAGCGCCGCGGCGGCAAGGGCCGCTCCGGCATGTCGACCAAGGAAGAGGATTTCGTCACCCGGCTGTTCGTGGCCAACACGCACACGCCGGTGCTGTTCTTCTCCTCGCGCGGCATCGTCTACAAGGAGAAGGTCTGGCGCTTGCCGATCGGCAATCCGCAGTCGCGCGGCAAGGCGCTGATCAACATGCTGCCGCTTGAGCAGGGCGAGCGCATCACCACCATCATGCCGCTGCCCGAGGACGAAAGCAGCTGGGGCGAACTCGACGTGATGTTCGCCACCACGCGCGGCACCGTGCGCCGCAACAAGCTGTCCGACTTCGTCCAGGTCAACCGCAATGGCAAGATCGCCATGAAGCTGGAGGAGGAGGGCGACGAGATCCTCGGCGTCGAGACCTGCACCGACAATGACGACGTGCTTCTGACGGCGAACTCTGGCCAGTGCATCCGCTTCTCGGTCGGCGACGTGCGTGTCTTCCAGAGCCGCAATTCGGTCGGCGTGCGCGGCATAAGCATGGCCGAGACTGACCGCATTATCTCCATGTCGGTGATCGAGCATGTCGATGCTTCACCGGCGGAGCGCGCCGCCTACCTCAAGCGGGCCGCGGCGGAGCGGCGGCTCGAGACGGCCGGCGAGGAAGAGGAGATCGCACTGACAAATGAGGAGATCGGCGAGGAGGCGGAGCTTTCGGACGACCGCTACGAGTTCCTCAAGGCGCATGAGCAGTATGTGCTGACGGTGACCGAGTATGGCTACGGCAAGCGCTCGTCATCCTATGATTTCCGCCTGACCGGACGCGGCGGCAAGGGTATCCGCGCCACCGACGTGTCGAAAACGGCAGAGATCGGCCAGTTGGTGGCGACCTTCCCGGTCGGCAATGACGACCAGATCATGCTGGTTTCGGACGGCGGCACGGTCATCAGGGTGCCGGTCAACGGCATCCGTTTCGCCAGCCGCGCCACCAAGGGCGTGACCATCTTCAACACCGCCGAAGGCGAAAAGGTGGTTTCTGTCGAGCGGATCTCCGAGCCGCAGTCGGACGAGGATGTCGAAGAGAACGGCGAGGGCGCCGCTGAGGCTGTCCCGGACGCCGGAGATGCGGCACCGGACAGCGCCGAATAAAGGGCCGAACAGGCTCAGACACAGCAACGCCGACCCGATGGGCCGGCGCAATCAAGACTTAGCCGGTGAAATCGTTAGTGACGGTGCGGCCAACGAGCGCCGAAGCCTTCGAAGCGCTTTGTCCTGACACGGACGCGCTCTGCCTCCTGATGCAGCCCGAATGCGGTGGCAATCAGCATGGCGACGGTCATTGCGGTGGCGAGCATGTAGATCAGCATTTGCGTGTTCTCCTGCGCCTTACAACGGTTAGATGGGGTTTTGGTTTCATCTTCTGAAGTGCAAACTAGTGAACGGTGCGTGAAGTCTTCGTGAGCAAGGCATTCATCTGTCGTTCATGTCTGCGAAAAGGTTCACGTAGATGTTTCCAATCGCATTTGCCTTCCGTCCAATGCCCCGCTAGAAGCCTGCCATGACCGAACGCACCGCTCTTTATGCCGGCTCCTTCGACCCGCTGACCAACGGACACCTCGACGTCCTGAAGGCATCATTGGCTGTCGCTGACACCGTTTATGCGGCGATCGGCACCCATCCCGGCAAGACGCCGCTGTTTTCCTTCGAGGAACGGGTGAAGCTGATCGAGGCCGCGACCAAGGCCGAATTCGGCCGCGATGGCGGCCGCATCAAGGTTGTCGCCTTTGACGGGCTGGTCATCGACGCCGCCAGGAAACATGGCGCCTCGATCATGATCCGCGGCCTGCGCGACGGCACCGATCTCGACTACGAAATGCAGATGGCTGGCATGAACGAGACCATGGCGCCCGAATTGCAGACGGTTTTTCTGCCTGCCAGCCCTTCGGTGCGCACCATTACCGCCACACT
Organism: Mesorhizobium sp. P2_F5; assembly: GCF_056403715.1. Lineage (NCBI taxonomy): Bacteria > Pseudomonadati > Pseudomonadota > Alphaproteobacteria > Hyphomicrobiales > Phyllobacteriaceae > Mesorhizobium > Mesorhizobium sp. P2_F5. The sequence continues at coordinate 41,358 of NZ_JBFUEY010000018.1, forward strand.
TGTGCGCCAGATAGCCTCGATGGGCGGCGACATCCGTCCCTTCGTGCCGGCCGCCGTTGCCGGCGCGCTCACCGCAAAATTCAAGAAATAATCCTTCGGAGATCCCTATGCAGCTGAAGAAGCTCGCCTCATTCCTCGTCGTGCTTGCCGGTCTCGTCACCGCATCCGTCTCGGCCTTCGCCGCCGATCCGGAAAACACTATGATTATCACCTTGAAGGGCGGCGACGTCACGATCGCGCTGCGGCCCGACCTGGCGCCCAAGCATGTCGCGCAGATCAAAAAGCTGGTGCGCGAAGGCGCTTACGACAATGTCGCCTTCCACCGCGTCATCGACGGCTTCATGGCGCAGACCGGCGACGTCAAGTTCGGCAATATGAAGAAGGGGTTCAGCCCCGAGGCCGTCGGCACCGGCGGTTCCGAGCTGCCTGATCTGCCGGCTGAGTTTTCGCAGAGCGAACACTACAAGCGCGGCACGCTCGGCATGGCCCGCTCGCAGGACCCGAACTCCGCCAATTCGCAGTTCTTCATCATGTTCGCGCCAGCGCCGAACCTCGACGGCCAGTACACCATCGTCGGCAATGTCGTTAGCGGCATGGAGCTGGTGGACAAGATCAAGAAGGGCGATGAGGCCGACAATGGCACGGTCAGCGACCCCGACCGCATGATCAAGGTGCGCATCGCCGCCGACAAGTAACCTATCAAATCAATCTGTTTTTCTGAGATAAAGGATATCCGACATGGCTGAGATCAAGGACCGCGAGAACGCGCTCATCATGGAAACGACCAAGGGCAAGGTCGTCATCGAACTTTTCCCTGAACTGGCCCCCGGCCACGTCGCCCGCATCAAGGAACTGGCGCGCGAAGGCGCCTATGACGGCGTGGTTTTCCACCGCGTCATCGAAGGCTTCATGGCGCAGACCGGTGACGTCAAGTTCGGCAATTCCTCGAAGCCGACTTTTGCCCCCTCCCGCGCGGGCATGGGCGGCTCGGAAAAGCCCGACCTCAAAGCTGAGTTTTCCAACGCCAACCACGGCCGCGGCACCTGCTCGATGGCGCGTTCGCAGAACCCGAACTCGGCCAACTCGCAGTTCTTCATCTGCTTCGACGATGCCGCCTTCCTCAACCGCCAGTACACGGTCTGGGGCCAGGTGATCGAAGGCATGGACAATGTCGACAAGATCAAGCGCGGCGAGCCGGTGGTCGATCCCGACAGGATCGTGTCGCTGAAGGTCGCGGCCGACGTCAAGTAAGGACTGGCAACGATGATGGGCGTGGTCTGGTCGCTGCTCGGCATCCTGTCAGGCGCCTTCATCGCCATTCAGGCGCCGATCAATTCGCAGCTGGCGCGCGGCCTGGGTCTCCCGGTCGCGGCGGCGGCGTTTTCGTTCCTGTCGGGCGCGACCGTGCTCGGCATCATCTCCGTCGCGGTGGTGAAATTGAACGACATCTCGCTCGACTGGAAGGCGCCGGCACCCTGGCTGTTCGTCGTCGGCGGCATGCTCGGCGGCTTCTATGTCACCCTGTCGACCATCCTGACGCCGCGCATTGGTGCGGCAGCCCTGATGGCGTTCCTGGTTGCCGGCCAGTTGCTGGCCGGCATGCTGATCGACCGCGTCGGCTTCCTCGGTGTGGCTGTGCGCGAAATCTCGCTCGGCCGCATCGCCGGCGCGGTGCTGCTCTTGGCCGGAGCGCTGCTCGTCCGGCTCTACTGATGCGCGTCGACCTCTTCGACTTCGACCTGCCGGAGGAGCGCATCGCGCTGCGCCCGGCGGAGCCGCGCGACAGCGCAAGAATGCTGGTCGTCAGGCCGGGCGAAGACCTTTCGGACCGCACGGTGCGAGACCTGCCGTCGCTGCTCAGGGCCGGCGACGTGCTGGTCTTCAACGACACCAAGGTGATCCCGGCGCAGCTGAGAGGCATCAGGCGGCGCGGCGAAGCGCAGGCACAGGTCGAGGCGACGCTGCACATGCGCATGGCGCCGGACCGGTGGCTCGCCTTCATGCGGCCGGGCAAACGTATCGCTGCCGGCGATCGCATCCATTTCGGCCATGATGGCAATTCCTGCTTCCTTGGTCAGCTCGACGCGACGGTGATCGAGAAAGGCGAGGGCGGCGAAGTGCTGCTTGGCTTCGACCTCTCCGGCCCGTTTCTCGACGAGGCGCTGCACGCCGTCGGCCACATCCCGCTGCCGCCTTACATCGCCTCCAAGCGCGACGACGACGCGCGCGACCTGACCGACTACCAGACCATCTACGCCAGGGAGGAGGGCGCCGTCGCCGCACCCACCGCCGGCCTGCATTTTACGCCGGAATTGTTTGCCGCTCTCGACGCCAAGGGCATCGAGCGCCGCTTCGTCACGCTGCATGTCGGCGCCGGCACCTTTTTGCCGGTCAAGTCGGACGACACCGCCGACCACAAGATGCATGCCGAGACCGGTTCGGTCAGTGAAGCAACGGCTGACGCTCTCAATGCCGCGAAGGCGAGGGGCGGACGCATCATTGCTGTCGGCACGACCTCGCTGCGCCTGCTGGAGAGCGCGGCACGTGAGGACGGTACTCTGGCCGCATGGTCCGGCCCGACCGACATCTTCATCACACCGGGCTATCGCTTCCGCACCGCCGACTTGCTGATGACCAATTTCCATCTGCCGCGTTCGACGCTGTTCATGCTGGTTTCGGCCTTCAGCGGTCTCGACACGATGCGCGCAGCCTATGCGCATGCCATCGACACCAGCTACAGATTCTACTCCTACGGGGACGCAAGTCTGCTTTATCGAGCGGAGATGAGCGATGGACGATGACTTGCAAGCCCTCGATCGGGAGAGCCTGATCGCGGAGGTGAAAAAACTGCGCGCCGGCATTCGTGCGCACCGCGACACGACGGGCCACGATCTCTGCTGGCATCATCCCGATCTGTGGGATCTGCTGCCGGAAAAGACCGAGCCGTCGATCGCCGTGCCGCCTTGGCCAAAATTCATGCGCGGCTGCATTCAGTATCGCCAGTCGCTCGACAGGCAGGCGCCGGGCGCGCCTGTGCACGACAAGGAATTCAATGACTAAGCCGTTCACTTTCAAGGTCCTCGCCACCGACGGCAAGGCACGGCGCGGCCTGATCGACATGCCGCGCGGCGAAATCCGCACGCCGGCTTTCATGCCGGTCGGCACCGGCGGCACGGTCAAGGCCATGTATATGGACCAGGTGCGCGGTGTCGGCGCCGACATCATCCTGGGCAACACCTACCATCTGATGCTGCGACCCGGCGCCGAGCGCGTGGCGCGGCTTGGCGGGCTGCACGAGTTCGCCCGCTGGCCGCAGCCGATCCTGACCGACAGTGGCGGTTTCCAGGTGATGTCGCTGTCGAAGCTCAGGAAGCTGACCGAAAAGGGCGTCACCTTCCGCTCGCATATTGACGGCGCGGCCTACGAAATGACGCCGGAACGCTCGATCGAGATCCAGGGACTGCTCGATTCCGACATCCAGATGCAGCTCGATGAATGCACCGCGCTGCCGGCCGAGCTCAAGGAGATCGAGCGCGCGATGGAGCTGTCGCTGCGCTGGGCCGAGCGCTGCAAGACGGCGTTCGGCGACCAGCCGGCCAAGGCGATGTTCGGCATTGTGCAAGGCGGCGACAACGCGGCACTCAGGGTGCGTTCGGCGCAGGCGCTGAGCGCCATGGAGCTGAAAGGCTACGCTGTCGGCGGCCTCGCCGTCGGCGAGCCGCAAGCGGTGATGCTGGATATGCTCGACATCACCTGCCCGGAACTGCCTGACAACAAGCCTAGATATCTCATGGGCGTCGGCACGCCGGACGACATCGTGAAATCGGTGGCGCGCGGCATCGACATGTTCGATTGCGTGATGCCGACGCGCGCCGGCCGCCACGGGCTGGCCTACACCAGGCGCGGAAAGGTCAATCTCAGAAATGCCCGGCATGCCGACGATCCGCGCCCGCTCGACGAGGAGAGCGACTGTCCGGCAGCGCGCGATTATTCACGCGCCTATCTGCACCATCTCGTGCGTTCGCAGGAGGCGCTAGGCGCCATGCTGCTGACCTGGAACAACCTGTCCTACTATCAGAAGTTGATGCAGGACATTCGCGCCGCGATTGAAGCACAGGCCTTCGAAACTCGCACAGCGGAGATCAGTGAAGGCTGGGCGAGGGGCGATATTCCTGCCCTTTGAACAAACCAACGCCACCTGACGATGATTGACGGATCCACTGTCCGGGCGCAGAGTCCGGTTGGGGTCAAGCCATGACTGTCACATACGAACTTGGCGGCAAGACCGCGATTGTGACTGGCGGCTCACGAGGCATCGGCAAGGCCATTGCGGCGCAGTTGTTGAACTCCGGTGCCGAGGTCTGGATATGGGACGCTGATCCGACACTTGTGGACGGCGCGCACTGCCAGACGGTCGATGTAACAAAGGCTCACCAGATCAAAGATGCCCTGACCGAGGTCGTCGCGGACAACAGCCAGATTGACATTCTTATCAACAATGCAGGCTATTTAGGTGACTATCGTGAGTTCGAGGCATTCGATCCCATCGAGTGGCAACGCATCATCGGTGTCAACCTGATCGGCGTTTTCGAGGTTACGCACCAGGTTCTGCCGATCATGCGCAGGGCTGGTAGTGGCCGGATTATCAATATGGGGTCGCTGGCAGGCAAGGAAGGGTTGCCGAACCTAGCCGCCTATTCAGCGGCGAGTGCGGGGGTCATTGCCTTTACGAAAGCCTTGTCGCGGGAGACCTGCGATACCGACATTCGGGTTAATTGCGTGGCACCGGGGCCGATCGATACCGAGTTGATCAGGCGCCTTGGAAACGATGTGGTAAATGACATGATCAATGCCAGCCCGCTCAAGCGCCTTGGCTTGGTGGATGAAGTAGCGGCATTGGTGCTGTGGCTTTGCTCCGAAGCCTGCGCGTTCAACACCGGAGCCGTGTTCGACATGTCGGGCGGCAGGGCACGCTACTAAGACTTTTTTACTCAGGTGCTCAGCGAATTCGATGCGCGCAAGCTGCAGCCGGTGATCTGGAACGTGCCATCGGGCTGCTGCTGCAGCGTGTAGACGGCCTCACAGTTCTTGCCGTCGGGACCGACGATCAGCACCTGCTGGATAATCGAACCCGGCCCCATCTGCTCGACCTTGCCGAAGGAATAGCTTTGTGGCTGGCGCACCGGCGGATAGCCGTTGGTGACCATATTCATGAAGGCGTCGACGGTCGGGAAAATCTGCTTCACGTTTGGAGCGGCGAAACTGTAGGCCTTGGCGCCATCATTGGCTATGAGCGCCTTCAACTGACCATCGATGACGGCCTGGCCGGCTTTGACTTCGGCGTCGCCGGCAAGGGCTGCCGAGACGAACAGGGTTGACGCGAACAGCAATGAAACGACTGCGAATGCGATGCGGCGCATGGCCTGTCTCCTTTGTCCCCCAACAAAAGCTGTCCAAGGACGCATCATACCATACGCTTGGCGTGGCCTCACGGTTTCAGCAACTGTAGATATTCGCCACGCAAGGACCACAAGATCGTGCTTAAGCATCTTTTAAGGCGGGGGCGCGCATCGTAAGGGACGGGTGGGGACCTGTTCGCGCAGCCAGGGGACGAACCATGTTCGGACAGCCGATCGACCGGCGCCGTTTGCTGAAGGGCGCGGCAAGCCTTGCAGTTCTGGCTCCCTTGCCCGCCTGGGCAAGCACCGGGCCGACCGTCACCGAAATCGCCTTCGACCCGGCCATCCCGGCGCTCGGCAATCCGGATGGCGACGTCACCATCGCTGAATTCGTCGACTATCAGTGCCCGATCTGCAAACTCGTCTTCGTCGAGCTGAAGAAACTGATGGAAGAGGACAGCGGCATCCGGCTGGTGATGAAGGACTGGCCGATCTTCGGCGACGTCTCTCGCGACGCGGCACGCGTGACCCTGCTCAGCGGCAAGCACTATGCCGCGGCTGTCGATGCGCTGATGACCAATCAGCGCGGCCTTTCGGAGCGCCGCACCAACGATATTCTTGCTTCTGTCGGCGTCGATGTGGCGATGGTGCGGGCCGATCTCGCCATCCGTGAGCCCGACATTGACGCTGCACTTTTGCGCACCGACAGGCAGGCGACAGCCTTCAGCTGCGCGGCACGCCGGCTTTGGTCATCGGCGGTAGTCTCTACCGGCGCGGCATGCCGGTGGCCGAACTCAGGCAGGCTGTTGCGAAGGCACGTTCGGCCTGATGCTTGAAAGCCGGGCGGCAGTCTGCCACAAGGGCCGCTTGTTTGCTGAAGCTTGATCGGGACCGGCAATGAAGACGTTTTTCATGCAGATAAAGTGCGACCTGGGCAAATCCTATGAGGTCGCCAGCGCGCTCGCCGATGCCGAGATCGCCTCGGAAATCTACTCGACCGCCGGCAATTACGACCTGCTTGCCAAATTCTACGTCGACGACGAGGAAGATGTCGGCCACTTCGTCAACGAGAAAGTGCAGATTATTCCCGGAATCAAGGACACCTTCACGGTCGTCACTTTCCGCGCTTTCTAGAGCCACATCAGGCACTTGCCCGGCGACAAGGCAAAGCCTGATTATACCCCTGGTTCGACTGCCTGAATTTTGGGCAGTCGAAACATACTGATCGCCGATATCCTCCAAATCACCGATTGCGCTTGATTTTCTCCCGCGACGCCAGTGAAATGGCGTCACAGGGGAGTATGCGATTGGCAGCGTTCGATGAAATGCTTCCGGATGTTTCCGGACTGAGAAAACCGTATACGGCTTACGACCGCTGGCTGAAGGAGCAGGACCCGGCCAGGCTTACCGAAAAAATGCAGGACGCCGAGCGCGTCTTCCGCAAGACCGGCATTACCTTCGCCGTCTATGGCGAGCAGGAAGCCTCCGAGCGGCTGATCCCCTTCGACATCGTTCCGCGCATCATCTCCGGCAATGAATGGCGCCGGCTGACGCAAGGCATCGAGCAGCGCGTGCAGGCGCTGAACGCTTTCCTCGACGACATTTATCACCGCCAGGAAATCCTGCGCGCCGGCCGCGTACCGAGAGAGTTGATCGCCAGGAACGAAGCCTTCCTGCCGGAAATGATCGGGGTCAGGCCGCCGGCCGGCGTCTACACCCATATTATCGGCGTCGATATTGTCCGCATCTCGGAGAACGAGTTCTACGTGCTGGAGGACAATGCGCGCACGCCGTCGGGTGTTTCCTACATGCTGGAGAACCGCGAGACGATGATGCAGCTCTTCCCGGAGCTGTTCCAGCAGATCAAGGTGCGGCCGGTGGAGAACTATCCGCAGCTCTTGCGCCAATCGCTGGCCGCGGTCAGGCCGCAAAGCACCAAGGGCGCGCCGACCATCGCTGTGCTGACGCCTGGCAGCTTCAATTCCGCCTATTTCGAACATGCCTTCCTTGCCGACCAGATGGGCGTGCAGCTGGTAGAAGGTCAGGATTTGCGCGTCGTCGACGGCCATGTCGCCATGCGCACGACCGAAGGCTACAAGCAGATCGACGTGCTTTACCGGCGGGTCGACGATTCCTTCCTCGACCCACTGACGTTCCGGCCGGACTCGGCCCTTGGCGTGCCCGGCATCATGGACGTCTACCGCGCTGGCAACATCACCATCGCCAATGCGCCGGGCACCGGCATCGCCGACGACAAGGCGATCTATTCCTACATGCCCGAGATCGTCGAATTCTACACCGGCCGCAAGGCGATCCTCGGCAACATCCCGACCTGGCGCTGCTCCGAGGCTGACAGCCTGAAATACGTGCTCGAGCACATCCATGAGCTGGTCATCAAGGAAGTGCACGGCTCCGGCGGCTACGGCATGCTGGTCGGCCCGGCGGCGACCAAGAAGGAATGCCAGGATTTCGCCAAGAAACTGCAGGCCAAGCCCTCGAACTACATCGCCCAGCCGACGCTGGCGCTGTCGACTTGTCCGATCCTGACCGAAAAAGGCCTGTCGCCCCGCCATGTCGATCTGCGGCCCTACGTGTTGGTTTCCGACCGCATCCAGATCGTGCCTGGCGGCTTGACCCGGGTAGCGCTCAAGGAAGGGTCGCTGGTGGTGAATTCCTCGCAAGGCGGCGGGACGAAGGATACCTGGGTGTTGGATGATTGAAAGAGTGAATAGCGAATAGCGAATAGCGAGTAGCGAGTAGGGAAAGAGGGGGATACGACGGCGATCAATTCCTACAGGGATCTGATTGTTTGGAAGGCGGCCCTAGGGTTGGCAGTAAATTGCTACTCGGCCACGAAAGGCTTTCCGAACAGCGAAGCATACGGGATGACCTCTCAGATACGACGGTCGGCGGCTTCCATCGCAGCAAATGTCGCGGAAGGTCACGGACGAGAAAGCACAGGAGCCTTCATTCAGTTTCTTCGCGTGGCACAGGGCTCCCTAAAAGAATTGGAGACACATCTGATCCTGTGTGGAGAGGTAGGATTGATGGTCGAAGCGGAGGTCGCCAACTTGCTTGGCCAAACCGAGGACATTGGGAAAATGCTGCGTTCGATGATCAGGAGCCTGCAACAAAAATCATGAAAAGTTCCTTCCCCTATTCGCTATTCGCTATTCGCTATTCGCTCATCGGGGCACACTGATATGCTTCTCGGCCGCACCGCCAACGGGCTCTACTGGATGAACCGCTACATCGAGCGGGCGGAAAACATGGCCCGCCTGGTCGATGCCGGTCTGCGCATGGCGCTGACCCGTACCCAGAGCGCCTCGGAAGAGTGGAATTCGGTGCTGCTCAGCGCCGGCTCCGACGTCGCCTTCACGCAGAAGTATTCGGATTACACCGCCGCCAATGTCGCCGACTTCCTGCTGCGTGACACCTCGAACCCGTCGAGCACGATGTCGGCGATCGAGACTGCGCGCAACAATGCCCGCATGGTGCGCACGGCGCTGACACGCGAAACCTGGGAGAGCATCAACGAAGCCTGGATGGCGCTGAAGCGCATGCTGGCAAAGCCCATCGACGAGCGCGACCTGCCGAGCGTGCTCGACGCCATTAAGCGCGAGACGGCGCTGATCCGCGGTTCGTTCTACGGCACCATGCTGCGCAACGAGATTTTCGATTTCTCGCAGCTCGGCACTTATGTCGAGCGCGCCGACAACACGGCGCGCATCCTCGATGTGAAGTATTATGTGCTGCTGCCGTCGATCTCCTGGGTCGGCTCGAGCCTCGACAATTACCAGTGGGAATCGATCCTGCGCTCGGTATCGGCGCATCGCTCCTACCGCTGGGTCTACGAGGCCGACTACAAACCGACCAACATCGCCGACTATCTGATCCTCAATGTCCGCATGCCGCGCTCGCTGACCTTCTGCTATCGTTTTCTCGCCGAGCATCTGAAGTTCCTCGGTGACGATTATGGCGAGCGCCATGCCTGCCACGCCACTGTCGACAGGACCCAGGCGATGCTGCGGGCAGGGTCGATCAAGGACATTTTCGACGCCGGCCTGCATGAATTCCTGGCTCGGTTCATTCAAGACAACACCAAGCTTGGCGAAGAGATCGCTCAAGATTACCGGTTCAATTGAGCATGATCCCGAACCGGAGGGCCGCGTTAGCGAAAAGTGGGACCCGGTTTTCGGACAAGGTCATGCTCAAAGCGGAAGACAAGTTATGCGGCTGAAAATCACCCACCGGACCGAGTACCGCTACGATGCGCCGGTGCACTATCTGCTTCAGCGGCTGCGGCTGCTGCCGGTCAGTGGCCCGACGCAGACCGTGCTGTCCTGGGCGCTGAAGATCGAGGGTGCGCGCGAGGAAGTGCGTTTCACTGACCATTTCGGCAATGATAACAGGCTGTTGAGCGTCGAGGGCGAGCGCGACTTCATCACTGTCGAGGCCTCCGGCGAGGTTGTCACGCGTGACACAGCAGGTGTTTCCGGCCCGCATCACGGTTTCGCGCCGCTCTGGCTGTTCAGCCAGGAGACCGCTTTGACCGTCCCCGGCGAGGGCATTCGCGAGCTTGCCGCGGCGGTCGGCAAAGGCACCGATATCGAAAGGCTGCATCGGCTGATGGCGCTGATCGTCGAGCGCGTCGCCTATACGCCGGGCACCACCAGCGTGACGACCCCGGCGGAAGAGGCTTTGGCGCTGAAGACCGGCGTTTGCCAGGATCACAGCCATATCTTTGTCGCCGCCGCCCGCGCCATGGGCTTCCCGGCCCGCTATGTCAGCGGCTATCTGATGATGGATGCCGCCATCGAGCAGGCGGCAAGCCATGCCTGGGCCGAAGCCCATGTGCAAGGTCTCGGTTGGGTTGCCTTCGACGCCGCCAACGGCATTTCTCCTGATGAACGCTATGTCAGGGTGGCCACCGGCCGCGATTACCGCGATGCCTCGCCGGTGTCGGGAATTCGACTGGGACAGGCGGAGGAACAGCTTGCGGTCACGGTCACGGTAGAGCAGTAGTTCTCCGCAAGATTGCTGCCTGAAGAGATTCCATGACTTATTGCGTCGGCCTCAAGATCGATCGTGGGCTCGTGTTCATGTCGGACACGCGCACCAACGCCGGCATGGATTCTATCTCGACCTTCAAGAAGATGCATGTCTGGGAAGAGCCCGGCGAGCGCGTCATCGTTTTGATGTCGGCCGGCAATCTGGCAACGACGCAGGCCGTCGTCAGCCTGCTCGACGAGCGCACCAAGGCGGTTGCCGATCGCCACGCGACGCTGCTGGAAACACCCTCCATGTACCAGACGGTGCGGCTGGTCGGCGACACCGTCAAGGAAGTGATCGCCAGTTCGTCGCCGGCCGGCGAGAAGGCGGATTCCTACTTCAATGCCTCCTTCATCCTCGGCGGCCAGATCAAGGGCAGCCCGCCACGGCTGTTCATGATCTATCCCGAAGGCAATTTCATCGAATCCACCGACGACACGCCGTTCTTCCAGATCGGCGAGACCAAATACGGCAAGCCGATCATCATCCGCGCCTATGAAAGGACGATGAGCCTGGCCGAAACGGTCAAGCTCTTGCTGGTCTCTTTCGATTCGACGCTGAAATCGAACCTCTCCGTCGGCCTGCCGCTCGACCTGCTGTTCCTGGAGAAGGACACGTTCAAGGTTGGGCTAAGGAAGCGGATCGGCCAGGATGATCAGTACTACCGCACCATTTCGGACGGTTGGTCGAATGCGTTGAAGACGGCTTTTGCCAGCCTGCCTGATTTCCCGGGATAGCGACCCCAGCATTTCTTCTTCCTGCCGGGCACATCGGCCGCATCTTTCAGAAATCCGTCTAAGGCGCAGTGATGGGAATGAGAATTGTTTTTGAGCCTCTGCGTTTGAACCAGGTCAGTTTTTTCGATTCAGGGCTTTTCGTGTGCACGATATCGACTTCGGCCAGGTAGTTTCCGCTCGTCGAAGGCGCCGTCACCATCAGGTTTACGGTCTCGGAATCCCCAGGTCCAATTGGTTTGCCGAGGGGCGTCAGGGGACCATCCTCGGAGATTATTTGCCCGTCCTGATCGACAAAGTGATAGCTGGCAAATACGAGATGGTACCCGTCCGTTGAAGACCACATTTCCGTGCTTTTGTTCGTGACCGAAACAGGGATTAGAATTCCGCCTGCGGGGGCAGCTGCCATTACAGGGAGCGTGCCTTCGTATTTCAATTCAGCCAGATATTCCGGGTACGCTTGGGGAGGTCCCACCCTTAGGTTGTACTCGTAATTTCCTCTTCCATTATAGTAGGATCCGGAAACAAAGACCGAAGCAAAAAAAATCCTTAGAATTTGTTGAGATATACCATGCGTTATTCCGACGGTGAAGATGTTTCTATTTCTCAGGAATAAGACGCTGCACATGGTTCCAAAAATAAAGGTAACAATCATCAGTCGTATGTTTGGTATATGAAGAGAAGAAAATATGGCTGATGAAAAAAAGATTGCTGTCGCGGGATTTCTGAAGATCTTAAGTGTTCTCTGGAGAAAGAAGCACTGCAAAAGAAATTGCTGAGCTATTCCAGAAATTAGACCAAGGAAGAGATCCGACAGTAGCTCCCTGCGGGTTTCTTGTTGCTTGACGAAATAATTTTCGATGGAAAAGTTCTGGCGATATATGAGTATAAGTGCTGACGCGGCGACCAAAATAATGAAAATGACGACGAGGCATTCTCGTCCGGAAACCCATATGTTGTCAGTTCGGATGCCCATCTCCCGCAACGAAATACGGCGTATGTAAAAACTGAGAATGATGGAGCACAAAAGAAGCGCGATCAAAAAGCCACGGGGAATGTTTTTTACCAGCCACAGCTTGTAAAAAAATGCCGACAGACCAGCGGGCAGGGGGATTTCCAGAAGGTAGACCCCCCAAAACCAAAACGATACTATCCACCAGTAGCTGACGAGTATTCCAAAAAAGACCAGAAGCTCCAAAAAGGAGACACGTCTGGGATATGTCTCATAAACCCTTCTCAGCCATGTCAAATTAAATGCCCCACCCGCAACCACGAAATTGTGGTTATTACTGGAGTCTATTGGGTTTCCCTGGCAGGCGCAAACCAGATTCGGGGCTGTCGTAGGCGGTCGACATCGGGCTGCGAGGCGCTTCCGGTTGCTCAATGGTTGGCCAGGGATTTGTTCCCGGAGGGATGGAAGGCAAGCGCGGTCCGCGCACGAATTGCCGTTTCTGGATGCGCTGTTATTGGTATCCATTCAGACGGGCGGTGCCGTGACCTGTATGGGGAGAGATAATGAAGAACAGCGATTTCCGCCAATGGTCGAGGCGCGCCGCGGATTGGGGCGTCGATTACCGCTCCTCGCTGCGTGAAAGGCCGGTGCGGCCATTAGTCGAACCGGGCGACATCTTTCGCAGCATCGAGCCTTCGCCGCCCGAAACAGCCGAACCGATGGAAAAGATCTTCGCCGATTTCGAAGCCAAGATCGTGCCGGGCATGACGCACTGGCAGCATCCACGGTTCTTTGCCTATTTCCCGGCCAATGCCGCACCGGTCTCGGTGGTGGCCGAATATCTGGTCTCGGCGATGGCCGCGCAATGCATGCTGTGGCAGACCTCGCCGGCGGCGACCGAACTCGAAACCCGCATCGTCGACTGGATGCGCCAGGCGCTCGGACTGCCCGAAGGATTTTCTGGCGTCATCCAGGATTCGGCCTCGTCGGCAACGCTGGCCGCCGTGCTGACCATGCGCGAGCGCGCGCTCGATTGGCAGGGCAACAAACAGGGCCTGGCCGGGCAGAAGCGGCTGCGCATCTATTCCTCTGATCAGGTCCACACCTCGATCGACCGCGCGATCTGGGTGTCGGGCATCGGTGAGGACAATCTGGTCCGCATTCCGGTCGCGGGTCGCTTCCGCGCCATGGACACGACAGCACTCGAGGCGGCAATCGTCGCCGACCGCGCGGCCGGTATGCTGCCCGCCGGCATCATCGCCAGCGTCGGCGGCACCAGCACCGGCGGCACCGACAATGTCGCTGAAGTCGCCGCGGTGGCGAAACGGCACGGGCTCTATCTGCATGTCGATGCCGCCTGGGCCGGATCGGCGATGATCTGCCCGGAATTTCGCCATTTCTGGGCTGGCGCCGAGCAGGCCGATTCCATCGTCTTCAACCCGCATAAGTGGCTTGGCGCGCAATTCGACTGCTCGATGCAGTTTATCCGCCAGCCCGAGGATCTCGTCCGCACCCTGGCAATCAAACCCGAATTCCTGAAAACGCACGGCCGCGACGGCATCATCAACTATTCCGAATGGTCGGTGCCGCTTGGCCGCCGCTTCCGGGCGCTGAAACTGTGGTTCCTGCTGCGTGCGCACGGTCTGGAGGCGCTGCGCACCATGATCCGCAACCATGTCGCGTGGAGCGAAGGGCTTGCCGCGCGGCTGGCGAGCGAGCCGGATTTCGAGATCGTCACCGAACCGATGCTGTCGCTGTTTTCATTCCGTCACAAGGCCTCCGCCGATGCCGACGACCACAATCTGCGCCTGGTCAATGCCATCAATGATGACGGCCGCCTCTATCTGACGCAGACAAGGGTGGACGGACGCGTCGCCATCCGCTTCCAGGTTGGACAGTTCGAGACGACGGCAGACGACGTCGATACCGCCTTCACCGTCATTTGCAACTGTGCAAGATCCCTGGGAGATTGATAGAGATCGTCCGGCGGTTCCACCGCAGAGGATAGCCAGCAAGGAATTGCGAGCAAGGACATGGCCGGGCAGGGCGAAGCAGCGAGCCGGAATCTGACGGGCGTCTGGAGCGGGCGTTATTTCTACCCGCGCGAGCTGGCGCCGGTCTCCTTCGTCGCGACGCTGATCGAGACGGCAACCAGCTTGACGGGGGCGACCCACGAACCGGCCGGGCCGGCGACCGCCGCTGTGAGATACGCAACCTTGCAAGGGCAGCGCGACGGCAACTCCGTCTCCTTCATCAAGACATACGACAATGCAAGATCGAACGTGGACCTGATCCACTACAGCGGCATTCTGAACGGTGATGCCACCGAGATCGAAGGGACCTGGCGAATCCCTGGAAACTGGTCGGGAAAATTCCTGATGATCCGCTCGCCGGGCAAAGTCGCTGCCGTCGCCCTAGAGGTGGCGGAGCGGGTCTGAGCTGTATTTGCCTGGTTCGCCTTTGCAATCATCGGTATTTCATTAGCCGGCTTCTCCCTTTTCATTGCTTTCGTTTTCAGTTACAAACAAGAAAAACGAAAACGGGAGGTTCTCAGTGTATCTGTCGCCGCGCCATGCCGAAATCATCCAGATGGCGAAAGACCATGGCCGCGTGCTGGTCGACGATCTGGCCACGCAATTCAACGTGACGCCGCAGACCATCCGCAAGGATCTCAACGATCTCTGCGACCAGCGGCTGCTGACGCGCATCCATGGCGGCGCCTTGTTCCCGTCCGGCATCGAGAACATGGAGTACGAAGCGCGCCGCAAGATCGCCGCCGACGAGAAGGAGGCGATCGGCCGCGCGGCGGCCAGGCTGATTCCCGACAACGCCTCGCTGTTCATCAATATCGGCACCACGACCGAGTCGGTCAGCAAGGCGCTGCTCGATCACACCGGGCTCATGGTCATCACCAATAACATCAATGTTGCCAATAGGATGCGCATTTATCCTTCGATCGAGGTGGTGATCGCCGGCGGCGTTGTGCGCGGCTCCGACGGTGGCGTGGTCGGCGAGGCGGCGGTCGATTTCATCAGGCAGTTCAAGGTCGACTATGCCGTGATCGGCGCCTCTGCCATCGACCATGACGGCGCGCTGCTCGATTTCGACTTTCGTGAAGTGAAAGTGGCGCAAGCCATCATTGCCAATGCCAGGCATGTCATCCTGGTTTCCGACCAGACGAAGTTCGAACGCACAGCACCGGTTCGCATCGGCCATCTGTCGCAGGTCAACACCTTCATCACCGACCGTTGCGACATCCCCTCGGTGCGAAGGATCTGCGAGGAGGCCGAGGTTCAACTGATCGAGACCTCGCTGGCCTAGAGGCTGCATCACAGCCCCGTGATATTTCGTTTGACATTCGTTCTTATTTCGAAATAATCCCGGTACGGTTTCGTAAAAACCTAAAAATGCTGCAATGCGAAATCGCGGGAGGGCTTTGTGGACGCAATCCATGACATCTTCGTCATCGGTGGCGGCATCAATGGCTGCGGCATCGCCCGCGACGCCGTTGGGCGAGGCTTTTCCGTGTTTCTGGCCGAGATGAACGATCTCGCCAGCGGAACCTCCTCCGGTTCGACCAAACTGATCCATGGCGGCCTGCGCTATCTCGAATTCTACGAGTTCCGGCTGGTGCGCGAGGCGCTGATGGAGCGCGAGGTTCTGTGGAAGAACGCGCCGCACATTATCTGGCCGATGCGCTTCGTGCTGCCCTATGCCAAGGGCCTGCGCCCGGCCTGGCTGATCCGGCTTGGCCTTTTCCTCTACGATCATATTGGCGGCCGCAAATTGCTGCCGGCGACGCGCACGCTCGATATGTCGAAGGACCCTGCCGGCAAACCGTTGAAGCCGCTGTTCCACAAGGCGTTCGAATATTCGGACGGCTGGGTCAACGATGCCCGCCTGGTGGCGTTGAACGCACGTGACGCCGCCGACCGCGGCGCCACCATCCGCACCCGCACGAAAGTCGTTGCGGCGCGGCGCGAAGGCGATATCTGGGCGATCCGGCTGGAAGATCTGGCGACCGGAAAGGCCGAGGAGGTCAAGGCCCGGCTGCTGGTCAACGCGGCCGGTCCGTGGGTTGACCATGTCCTGTCGGCCACTGTGGGTCAGAACGACGTGCACAATGTCCGCCTGGTGCAGGGCAGCCATATCGTCATCAAGAAGAAGTTCGACGATCCGCGCGCCTACTTCTTCCAGAACAAGGATGGCCGCATCATCTTCGCCATTCCCTATGAGGAAGAGTTCACGCTGATCGGCACCACCGATCGCGACTATCCCGGCGATCCGCATGACGTGAAGATCAGCGACACCGAGATCGATTATCTCTGCGCCGCGGCGAGCGAATATTTTGCCCAACCCGTGACGCGCCCCGACATCGTCTGGACCTATTCGGCCGTGCGCCCGCTCTACGACGATGGCGCTTCGAAGGCGCAGGAAGCGACCCGCGACTATGTGCTGAAAGCCGATGGCGGCGAGGGCAAGGCGCCGATCGTCAACGCTTTCGGCGGCAAGATCACCACCTATCGGCGGCTGTCGGAATCGATGCTGGAAAAGATCGAAGGCTTTCTCGGCAAGCGCGGCAAGCCATGGACGGCGAACGCGCCCTTGCCGGGCGGCGATTTCCCGGCCACCGGTTTCGACGCCCAGGTGGCGAAGCTGAAGAGCGCCTATCCCTTTCTCGACCAGCGCCTGGCGCGCCGGCTGACCAGGCTTTACGGCACGCGCGCGCAAGTGCTGCTCGGCCTCGCCAAGTCGAATGCCGACCTCGGCCGCAATTTCGGCGCCGATCTTTATGAGGCCGAGGTGCGCTACCTCGCGGAAAACGAATGGGCGCTGACCGCCGAAGATGTATTGTGGCGTCGCACCAAGCGCGGCCTGCATTTCAACCGCGAGCAGACGGCGACCCTCGATGAATTCATGCGCGGCATCCGCCGGCGCCATGTCGCGGCAGCGGAATAGGGAAGGCGATTGATGCACAAGGCCTGGGAGGAGGCATCATGCTGGAACTGAGAAACGTGACGAAGACGGTCGGTGCGGCGGAGCATATCCGCGACGTGTCGCTGACGCTTCAACACGGCTCGCTCAACGTCCTGCTCGGGCCAACGCTGTCGGGCAAGACCAGCCTGATGCGGCTGATGGCCGGGCTCGACGTGCCGACCTCCGGTTCGGTCTGGTTCGACGGCCAGAATGTCACCGGCATGCCGGTACAGCAGCGCAAGATCGCCATGGTCTACCAGCAGTTCATCAATTACCCCGCGATGACCGTCTACGAGAACATCGCCTCGCCGCTGCGGGTGGCCGGCACTGACCAGGCCAAGATCGACAAGGAAGTGCGTAATGCGGCAGCGCTGCTGAAGCTGACGCCCTATCTTGACCGCACGCCGCTCAGCCTGTCCGGCGGCCAGCAGCAGCGCACGGCGCTCGCGCGCGCCATCGTCAAGAACGCCAGCCTGGTGTTGCTCGACGAGCCGCTCGCCAATCTCGACTACAAATTGCGCGAGGAGCTGCGCGCCGAGCTGCCGAAGATCTTTGCCGCCGCCGGCACCATCTTCGTCTACGCCACGACCGAGCCGCACGAAGCGCTGCTGCTCGGCGGCAACACGGCGACGCTTTCGGAAGGGCGCATAACCCAGTTCGGGCCGACCATCGACGTCTTCCGCAAGCCGATCGACCTGGTGACGGCAAGGACCTTTGCCGATCCGCCGCTCAACACCATCGTGCTGGCCAAGAAGGGCCCGGATTTCCTGCTCGAAGGCGGGGTCAAACTGCCGGTGCCGGCCGAACTCGCCGGCATTGCCGATGCGAACTACACGATCGGCTTCCAGCCGCATCATCTGTCGCTGGAGCGACCCGACGCCGCCGCCGTGCCGGTGCGCGCCAAGGTGACGATCACCGAGATCACCGGTTCGGAAAGCTTCATCCATCTCGACTTCGCCGATGCGCGCTGGGTCATGCTGACCCATGGCATCCGCGATTTCGAGCCCGACGCCGAGATCGAGGTGTTCATCGATCCGCGCCACATCATGGTCTTCGACGGCAACGGCAGCGCCGTCGTCGCGTCGAAGCTTGCGGCTTGAGGGGGAAGAGATGGCGCGCATCGACGTCAACCATGTCAGGCACTCCTACTTGCCCAACCCGCAGAAGGATGCCGATTTCGCGCTCAGGGAAGTGCACCACACTTTCGAGGATGGCGGCGCCTATGCGCTACTAGGCCCCTCGGGTTGCGGCAAGACCACGCTGCTCAACATCATTTCGGGCCTGCTGCATCCCTCGCACGGAGAGCTGCTGTTCAACGGCAAGGACGTCACCAACCTGTCGACGCAGGAGCGCAACATCGCGCAGGTGTTCCAGTTCCCGGTCATCTACGACACCATGACTGTCTACGACAATCTGGCCTTCCCGCTGCGCAACCGCGGCGTGCCGGAAGCCGATGTCGACCGCAAGGTGCGCGAGACGCTGGAGATGATCGACCTGGCGTCCTGGGCGAAGAAGAAGGCGAGGGGCCTGACGGCCGACCAGAAGCAGAAGATTTCGCTTGGCCGCGGCCTGGTGCGCTCCGACGTCAACGCCATCCTGTTCGACGAGCCGCTGACCGTCATCGATCCGCATATGAAGTGGGTGCTGCGCTCGCAATTGAAGCAACTCCACCGCCGCTTCGGCTACACCATGGTCTATGTCACCCACGACCAGACCGAGGCGTTGACCTTCGCCGACCAGGTGGTGGTGATGTATGATGGCGGCATCGTCCAGATCGGCACGCCGGCTGAATTGTTCGAGCGTCCGCGTCACACCTTTGTCGGCTATTTCATCGGCTCACCCGGCATGAACGTCATGCCGGTGGCGATCGACGGCAAGACCGCGACCATCGGCAGCCAGCGCATCGAACTGCCCGGCGCACCAAAGACTTCTGGGAACACCGGCACCGGCGCCCTCGAACTCGGCATCCGCCCCGAATATGTCAGGCTCGGCCGCGACGGCATGGCGGTGAAAATCAGCAAGGTCGAGGATCTCGGTCGCCACAAGGTGGTGCGCGCCAGTCTCGAAGGCCGCGAGATCGCTGCCGTCATCGGCGAGGACGAGAGCGTGCCGGCCGATCCGAAAGTGCGCTTCGACCCGGCCGGCATCAACATCTATGCCGATTCCTGGCGTGTCGAGATGGGGGCATAGATGGAAAAGACCTGGAACAACAAGGCCTGGTTCCTGGTGCTGCCGGTGCTGGTGCTGGTGGCATTCTCGGCCGTCATCCCGCTGATGACCGTCGTCAATTATTCGGTGCAGGACACGTTCGGCAACAACGTCTTCTTCTGGGCCGGCACCGAATGGTTCGAAGAATTGCTGTCGTCCAGCCGGTTCTGGGAAGCGATGGTCCGCAACCTGATCTTCTCCTTCATCATCCTCGCCATCGAAGTGCCGCTCGGCATCTTCATCGCCCTCAACATGCCGAAGAAGGGCTGGGGCGTGCCGGTCTGCCTGGTGCTGATGGCGCTGCCGCTGCTGATCCCGTGGAACGTCGTCGGAACCATCTGGCAGGTGTTCGGCCGCAACGACATCGGCCTGCTCGGCTACTACGTCAACGCGCTCGGCATCGACTACAATTATGTACAGGATCCGTTCGACGCCTGGGTCACCATCATCATCATGGATGTCTGGCACTGGACCAGCCTTGTCGTACTGCTCTGCTATGCCGGCCTGGTCTCGATCCCCGACGCCTTCTACCAGGCGGCCAAGATCGACGGCGCCTCGCGCTGGGCGGTGTTCCGCTACATCCAGCTGCCGAAGATGCAGCGCGTGCTTCTGATCGCCGTGCTGTTGCGCTTCATGGACTCATTCATGATCTACACCGAGCCCTTCGTCGTCACCGGCGGCGGCCCCGGCAATTCGACGACCTTCCTGTCGATCGACCTCGTCAAGACGGCGCTCGGCCAGTTCGACCTCGGTCCGGCTGCCGCCATGTCGCTGGTCTATTTCCTGATCATCCTGTTGTTGTCGTGGGTGTTCTACACCGTGATGACCAACTACGACGCGGAGCGCTGAGATGAGCGGCGCCAACGAGAGAGCTGACCGAGTGAGCGAGACGACAGCCGCAGGCAAACTGGCGAGCACGCTCTCGCAGGACCAGGTCGCCCGGCTGATGCGCAAGCGCGGCGAGGAATCGCGCTGGTGGTGGATCGTGCCGACGGTCTACATCATCGTGCTTTTGCTGCCGATCTACTGGCTCATCAATATGAGCTTCAAGACCAACGCCGAGATCGTGTCGTCGCTGACGCTCTATCCGCATCAGCCGACGATCGCCAACTACGTCACCATCTTCACCGACGCCTCCTGGTATTCGGGCTACATCAACTCGATCACCTATGTGGTGATGAACATGGTGATCTCGGTGGCGGCAGCACTACCGGCGGCCTACGCTTTCTCGCGCTACCGCTTCCTCGGCGACAAGCACCTGTTCTTCTGGCTGTTGACCAACCGCATGGCGCCGCCGGCGGTGTTCGCGTTGCCGTTCTTCCAGCTCTACTCGGCCTTCGGCCTGATCGATACCCATATAGCGGTGGCGCTGGCGCACTGCCTGTTCAACGTGCCGCTGGCGGTGTGGATCCTCGAAGGCTTCATGTCGGGCGTGCCGAAGGAGATCGACGAGACCGCCTACATCGACGGCTACTCGTTCCCGCGCTTCTTCGTTAGGATCTTCATGCCGCTGATCGCCAGCGGCATCGGTGTCGCCTGCTTCTTCTGCTTCATGTTCTCATGGGTGGAACTGCTGATCGCGCGCACGCTGACCACTACCGACGCCAAGCCGATCGCCGCCACCATGACCCGCACGGTCTCGGCCGCCGGCATGGACTGGGGCCTGCTGGCAGCCGCCGGCGTGCTGACGCTGATCCCCGGCGCGCTGGTCATCTGGTTTGTCCGCAACTACATCGCCAAGGGCTTCGCCCTGGGGAGGGTGTGACCATGAACCTCGACCTCACCTGGATGGCGTGGACGTGGCCGACGGCCGCCTTCTTCGGCACCATTCTTTTGCTGCTGTGCGGCATGGCATTTTGGGAATTCGCCTCGCCGGGCGGCAATCCGCGCATCGGCATCCTGCGTTTCGAAACGACGCGCGGCGATCGTCTTTTCCTGTCGCTGCTCGGCAGCGCCTTTATCCATCTCGCTTGGCTGGGTCTTGTCGGATCCAACCTGTGGTGGGCTCTCGCTCTCTCCGTGGTCTACGCCGTCGGCGTGTTCCGCTACGTATAGAGGGGGAAACTGTTGGAGCGACCGCGTGCCGGCGGCCGCTCCAGATCGCACTTGAAACCTTAAAACAGTGGAGGAAACTAATGCGACGGCAATTTTTAACATCAACAACCGCCCTTGTCCTGTTGCTCGGGGCAGGCAACGCCTATGCCGGAATGGACGAGGCCAAGGCGTTCCTGGACAAGGAAATCGGCCCGCTGTCGACACTCGACCGCGCCGGCCAGGAAGCCGAAATGCAATGGTTCATCGATGCCGCGAAGCCTTTCGCCGGCATGGACATCAAGGTCGTGTCGGAAACCATCGCCACCCACCAGTATGAATCGCAGGTGCTGGCGCCGGCCTTTACCGCCATCACCGGCATCAAGGTCACGCATGACGTCATCCAGGAAGGCGACGTCGTCGAGAAGATCCAGACCCAGATGCAGACGGGGCAGAACCTCTATGACGGCTGGGTCAACGATTCCGATCTGATCGGCACCCACTGGCGCTACCAGCAGGTCCGCAACCTGACCGACTGGATGGCGGGCGAGGGCAAGGACGTCACCAATCCGAACCTCGACCTGAAGGACTTTATCGGCACCTCCTTCACCACGGCGCCGGACAAGAAGCTCTACCAGCTKCCCGACCAGCAGTTCGCCAACCTCTACTGGTTCCGTTACGACTGGTTCAACGACGAGAAGAACAAGGCCGACTTCAAGGCCAAATACGGCTACGACCTCGGCGTTCCCGTCAACTGGTCCGCCTATGAGGACATCGCCGAGTTCTTCACCGGCCGCGAGATCGACGGCAAGAAGGTCTATGGCCACATGGACTACGGCAAGAAGGATCCGTCGCTCGGCTGGCGGTTCACCGACGCCTGGCTGTCGATGGCCGGCAATGGCGACAAGGGCCTGCCGAACGGCCTGCCGGTCGACGAATGGGGCATCAAGGTCGACGAGAATTCGCGTCCCGTCGGCTCCTGCACGGCGCGCGGTGGCGACACCAACGGCCCGGCCGCCGTCTACTCTATCCAGAAGTACCTCGACTGGCTGAAGGCCTACGCTCCGGCCGAAGCCCAGGGCATGACCTTCTCCGAATCCGGCCCGGTGCCGGCGCAGGGCGCGGTCGCGCAGCAGATCTTCTGGTACACCGCCTTCACCGCTTCGATGGTCGACGCCGGCGCCAAGGCGGTGCTGAACGACGACGGCACGCCGAAGTGGCGCATGGCGCCGTCGCCGCATGGCGTCTACTGGAAGGACGGCATGAAGCTCGGCTATCAGGACGTGGGTTCCTGGACGCTGATGAAGTCGACGCCGACCGACCGCGCCAAGGCCGCCTGGCTCTACGCGCAGTTCGTGACCTCGAAGACGGTCGACGTGAAGAAGAGCCACGTTGGTCTCACGTTCATCCGTGAGAGCACGATCCACGACAAGAGCTTCACCGAACGTGCGCCGAAGCTTGGCGGTCTGATCGAGTTCTATCGCTCGCCGGCCCGCGTCCAGTGGTCGCCGACCGGCACCAACGTGCCTGACTATCCGAAGCTGGCACAGCTTTGGTGGCAGGCGATCGGCGATGCGTCGTCGGGCGCCAAGACGGCGCAGGAGGCGATGGACTCGCTCTGCGGCGAACAGGAAAAGGTCATGAGCCGTATCGAGAAGTCGGGCGTCCAGGGCGATATCGGCCCGAAGATGGCCGAAGAGCATGATCTTGCTTTCTGGAACGCCGACGCGGTGGCCAAGGGCAATCTCGCGCCTCAGCTGAAGATCGAGAACGAGAAGGAAAAGCCGATCACCATCAACTACGACGAACTGGTGAAGAGCTGGCAGAAGTAAGACCATTTGATGCAGGCGTTCACGCCCGCATCGCAACGATCGGGGGAGGCGGCATCTTGCCGTCTCCCCTGTTTGTGTAAAAGACTAACCGGGGAGGCAGAATGACCGGATACATCCTAGCCATCGACCAGGGCACCACATCGAGCCGGGCGATCCTGTTCGACGACAAGATGAAGGTCGCCGGCAGCGGGCAGAAGGAATTCACCCAGCACTATCCGGCCTCGGGCTGGGTCGAGCATGACCCCGAAGAGATCTGGTCGAGCGTCGTGACGACGGTGAAGGCTGCGCTGAAGAACGCCGGCTGCGGCGCCTCGGATGTGGCGGCGATCGGGATTACCAACCAGCGCGAGACCGTCGTCATCTGGGACCGGGCGACCGGCAAGCCGATCCACAATGCCATCGTCTGGCAGGACCGCCGCACCGCGCCGCTCTGCCAGAAGCTGAAGAAGCAGGGGTTGGAGAAGAAATTCACCAAGAAGACCGGCCTGCTGCTCGATCCCTATTTCTCCGGCACCAAGATCGCGTGGATGCTGGACAAGGTGAAGGGCGCCGGAAAACGCGCCGAGAAAGGCGAATTGCTCGCCGGCACCATCGACAGTTTTTTGATCTGGCGGCTGACCGGCGGCAAGGTGCATGCGACAGATGCCACCAACGCCTCGCGCACGCTGGTCTACAACATCGAGAAGAATGTCTGGGACGGCGAGCTGTTGTCCATCCTGGGCATCCCGGCCGCAATGCTGCCCGAGGTCAAGGATTGCGCCGACGACTACGGCGTGACGGAGAAAAGCCTGTTCGGCGCTGAGATAAAGATCCTCGGCGTGGCGGGCGACCAGCATGCCGCGACCATCGGCCAGGCCTGTTTCGAGCCGGGCATGATGAAATCGACCTATGGCACCGGCTGCTTTGCGCTGCTCAACACCGGCGCCGATCTGGTGCGCTCGAAAAACCGGCTGTTGACCACCATCGCCTACCGGCTGAACGGCAGGACCACCTACGCGCTGGAAGGCTCGATCTTCATCGCCGGTGCGGCCGTGCAATGGCTGCGCGACGGCATCAAGGTAATCGGCAAGGCCGAGCACAGTGGCGTGCTGGCGGCAACCGCCGACCCGGCGCAGAACGTCTATCTGGTGCCGGCATTCGTTGGCCTCGGCGCGCCGCATTGGGACGCCGAAGCGCGCGGCGCGATCTTCGGGTTGACGCGCAATTCAGGCCCGGCGGAGTTTGCCCGCGCAGCGCTGGAATCCGTTGCCTACCAGACGCGCGACCTGCTCGACGCCATGCGCAAGGACTGGAAGGGCGCTTCGGCAAGAACCGTGCTTCGCGTCGATGGCGGCATGGTCGCCTCCGACTGGACGATGCAGCGGCTGGCCGACATCCTCGATGCGCCGGTCGATCGGCCGACCATCCTGGAGACGACTGCGCTGGGCGCCGCATGGCTCGCCGGCTCGAAGGCCGGCGTGTGGCCGAAGGCGAAGGACTTTGCCAGAAGCTGGGCGCTCGAGCGGCGCTTCAAGCCGGACATGGATGCTGCTGTCCGTTCGGCAAAACTGTCGGGATGGCGCGATGCGGTGCGCAGGACGCTGAGCGTGCAATAAGTGGGCGGTGGGAAGATCGTGCCAGGGCGAGGGGTGAATGAATCCAGATTGGTATGCTGCTTGGCGTGAAGAAGCTTTCGAGCAGCTGAACGCCAAGAACGACCACTTGAATAAGGAATTCCGCCTCGGCACTTGGTCCCGCTACGATTACGACCTGAAGGCTGGAAAGCTTCTGTTCTCTGAGGAAGGAGTCATCAAGGTCGTTTCCGAAATCCAGATTGCGGGCTCAACGAGCGCCAAGGCCGACAACTGGCTCTGGGCCTGGGCAAATTCAAACTTGCCTGGCGAACTTCTTGGGGACGCAAAGCTGGTCCGATCCTTCGGAGAGGAGAACGCCATTCAAGAACTGGCCCAGGCCTATGTGATCGATACAGAGAATGACCTGGAAGCGCTCGGCTGGGAACTGACCGGGGCGATGGTTCGAATTTGCAAGGCCCTTGGCGCCTACCGTTCTCCGCGTGGCGAAGGCGGAGGTCTGTATCTGGTCATCAAGACCATCGGCTGGGCCAGCTAGTCCGCAGTCGCTTCACAGGATGAAAGGAGAGGGCCCATGCCGTTACCAGCATGAGCCCTTTCAGCCTCCCGTATCCGATCAGGCTACGCGATCAATAGGGCGAATAACACTGCTGGCGCGGCCCGTTATAGGGCTGGAACGTATTGTCCGACGCGCGGTAGGACCGGTATCGGTCGTAGCACCACTGGACATGCGAATTGCCCCGGTAGACGCGGTTGTTCTCGCTGTTGACGATCGCGCCAGTGATCAGGGCGCCCGTAGCGAAAGCAGCCAGCGGGAACCAGTAGTCGCCATGACGGCGATAGCCCCTGCGGTATTCGCGATAGCCGCGGTGGCCGTTCCAGTACATGCCATCATTGCGCGCGAAATTGCGGCTGACGCGGAAGTCGCGATTGCCGTTAAAGTTGCGGTGCCTCATCCACGGCTGATAGTCGACCGCCTGCACATTGGACGGAGCCGACGGTGCTTGCGGCACGAACATCTGCGCGGCATCGGCCGGCACGATCGCCGCGGCCGCGAATGAAACTGACAGTGTGGTCGCCAGCAGGCCCGTTGCGATCTTGTTCATGATCTTCTCCTTGAAAGGGTGGTTGGCGTCCCTTGTGGGGAGAAAACGGATCGGCAGTCCTAAGGTTCCGCCAAAAAGGATAAGTTGCTGATTTGTAATGTTTCTTCAGTCGGCTCGAAAAGAGAAGTCCATCTCACGCGCCTGCGGATTAGAAGCGGCGACCTCATTGCGGGAGCGGCTTACCGGGCGTCCCGCCGAGGCAATTTGCGGGGCGTCATGCGATGCCATAAACCTCGGTGAAAGGGCCCTCTTTTTCCGGTTGACCGGTCGCGGTACTCTCCCTATGTTCCGCGCAATTTCGAGGGCGGCCTTTTCGAGCCCGCGGGAGCGCGTAGCTCAGCCGGTAGAGCAACTGACTTTTAATCAGTAGGTCATGGGTTCGAATCCCATCGCGCTCACCAACAAAACCAACATCTTTAGCTTGTGTGCGTCGAGGGCTGTTAGGCGTCTCGGCTAATTGACGGTGGTGCGATGGATGTGATCCAGGGAATCGAGTTCAAGCGGTGAGGATGGAGCGCCAGCGATCGCCTCAATGCGATACCTCCTCACCGGTAAGGGTAGCCAGAAATTAGAAATGGCCGGTGCGGGGGGTTGCTTGGGCAAGCGAGGCGCACCGGCCATTGCGGGTTTGGATTTCGGGGGTCCCCCGCGCTGCCTAAGCTATAGGCATATTAGGAATGACTCAATTACGACTGAAGTCCCTGGGACTTGGCCCGCTCTATAAGCGTTTGCGCAACGCGCTTTCCTCGAAAATGGCTGAGAGGTCTACCTCATCATGAAACTGGGCATGAGGGTCGAAAGCCAGCCAAGACGCCTGAGATCGAAGCTCTCTGAGGCGTGCGCTCTTTGCGAGTCGGGCTTGGTGCTGCTCTTCCTCAAACGGAGAAACAGCGTTGTCATGAGGGTTCATGCGCACTCCCGATTGGCGCCATACCCTAAGTTAACGATTGAGCTTTGAATTGGTTTCCTGTGGCCCGCCGGATCGCGCTGCCGCTGGCCATTGCCTGGCACCTGTACGACGCCCGTGCGCCAGCCAACCTTTTCGTATCGTGCTCACCCGGACCTTGCTGCTGGGGCCGTCCAACCATTGCCAAGGCGTTCTGCAAGTTCGTTGTCACGCATTGGGGCGCGGCTAATGCGGCAAGATGCTGATGACGATGGCCGCCAGCAGCACGGCGATCACTGCAATCACGATCGCCGCGATCCGAATACGCTTCGCCCACACTTTGCGGCGAGGGCTGGCCACTGTCCTGGCATCGTAGGCGCTGTAAATGCGCCGACCATCCTCCTCGAAGCGGTCGCTGTTGGGGTATGCCTTTTTGGGCTTTGGCCTAGGACGAAGAAAGCTCACCTGATTTCTCCCGAGAAACCGCTTCCGGTCCGTGTCTATTAGCACATGCTTGTATTTCTCTTGAAGCGGGAGCATCCTTACAGACGCGCGCGGGGGAGGCCACCAGGTTAACGGTGGAAAGGGGTAGTTCATGGAAACAGTTTGCTCCGTCCCCGGCGGGATTTGTCTCTTGTCGGTTTTCGTCAGTGTCACGATGGCGTTTATCGCCATGGCGCCGTTCGCAGCTACGCGCCTGCTCGTCTTGAGGATGCGCCAGCACTCGGTCGGACACCTTCAACCCGCCTGAATGTGTCGGCAGCGTCCTTCTCGTCTGCTGCGAGCCGCTTGAGCCTTGCCTTCAGGCCCAGGGCTGGCGAGTGATCGCCTTGCCGCTCGCGGTGTTGAAGTCGTAGTGCTTGCAATCAGTAGGTCATGGGTCGGAACCCCATCGCGCTGTGCCTGCGTCGGCCCAGAGCGCAGCTTCCAACCTTGTCGCCAAACCCGTCGCTGGCTAAACTCGAACCTTCCCAGGGGAGGGTTCAACCATGACACTTCAGCTTTCGGCGGATGCCGTAGTCCCTAAGGCGGCAACACCTCAAAAATACCTGTACGGCCCGGTCGCCGATTTCCTGATGCTGGGCGGCAGCGCGTTTCTCATTCTGCCGGTGCTGTTTCTGGTCCCGCTTGAATATGAGGGTCCGGTGGCCGCAACGATGGTTTTCGTGGCCTATCTCGTGAACTATCCCCACTTCGCCCACTCATACCAACTTTTCTATCGCAATTTCGGGCGCAAGGTGTCCGGCGACGGCTACGACCGGAGCCTGCAGCTCCGCTACATCTTCGCGGGCATTGTCGTGCCCCTGGTCATGGCCGGGTTCTTTGCCTATGGCGCGGCGGCGGCGAACACGCGCCTGCTCGGCTATGCAACCAACGCCATGTTCTTTTTCGTCGGCTGGCACTACGTCAAGCAGGGCTACGGCATGCTGATGGTGGATGCGGTGCTCAAGCGCAAATTCTTCGATGATCGCGACAAGAAGGTGCTGCTGGTCAACTCCTATGCCGTCTGGATCCTGGCATGGCTGCAGACGAATACGGCGGTCACCCAGGGCAAATATTACGGCCTCGATTATTACACATTTGCAGCCCCTTCCTGGATAACCGACATTGCCCTTTTTACAGCCATCGCGTCGACGGCTGCCACGCTTTTGATGCTGGTCAATCGCTGGCGAAAGAACGGCGGCGGTCTGCCCTACAACGGCCTGGTGGCCTATATCGCGTCGCTTTATCTCTGGATCCTGATTGCCAGAGTAAACCCGCTCTGGCTGCTGATCGTGCCCGCGCTTCACTCGCTGCAGTATCTCGCCGTGGTCTGGCGCTACCAGACCAATGTCGAGCGCGACAGCTCCGATGCCGAAGGCGATCCGCAGCCGAAGGTCCTGTCCTTTCTCGGCCCCCTCTACAGGTTTCGGCTCCTCGGCTTTATCGTCGGCGGCACCGCTCTTGGCTATCTCGGCTTCTGGCTGATCCCATCGGCGCTGACGGCCTTGATCCCGTACGACCGGCAAGTCCTCGGTTCATCGCTGTTCTTCTTCATCGTGCTGATCTTCATCAACGTGCATCACTACTTCCTAGACAATGTGATGTGGCGCCGCGGCAACCCCGAAGTGTCGAAGTATCTGTTCCGGTAGGCCACAGAATTCAGGGGCTTTCACGAAACCAGCGAAACATTGCCGCCGGCATGGCGCTCGATGCGGCCGGCGAGGTCGAGTTCCAAAAGCACCATGAACACCTGCGCGGCATTGAGGCCGGTGTGGCGGATGATCTCGTCCACCGCCACGGGCGTTGGTCCGAGCGCTTCGAGCACGCCGGCACGCTCGTCCTCGCCGGGCGGCGGCGTTGCCGATAGATCGGGCAGCTTTTCCGGTGGCGAGGGCGCAGCCCTTGGCGTCCGCTTGCCGGCCAGAGGTGCGATCGCTCCGGAAACATCAGCCGCTTCGGTGACAAGCATGGCACCGTCCTTGAGCAGGCCGTTTGAGCCGGCGCAACGCGGATCGAGCGGCGACCCCGGCACGGCAAAGACCAGCCGGCCCATTTCGCCGGCCAGGCGCGCGCTGATCAGCGAGCCGGAGCGTTGCGCCGCCTCGATCACCACCAGTCCGAGGGCCGCACCGGCGACAAGCCGGTTGCGGCGCGGAAAATCCTGCGCCCGCGGCTGCCAGCCGAACGGCATTTCCGAAATGACGGCGCCGCCGCGTTCGGCGATGTCATTGGTGAGACCGGCATTTTCAGGCGGGTAGGGGACATCGAGCCCGCCGGCCAGCACCCCAATCGTGCCGGTCGCAAGGCTGCCCTGATGTGCGGCCGTATCGATGCCGCGCGCCAGGCCGGAGATGATGGCGTAGCCGTCGCGACCGAGGTCAGTCGCCAGCATGCGCGCCATCTTGATCCCGGCGAGCGACGCGTTGCGGGCGCCGACAATGGCGACCGCTGGCAGACGAAAGACGGCGGCCTCGCCCTTCATCGCGATCAGCGGCGGCGGGTTGTCCATGTTTTTCAGCATCGGCGGATAGTCGGCCTCGCCGATGCCGACGAAGCGGGCGCCGTTCGCCCCGGCCGCTTCCAGTTCCGCTTCCGCCTCCTCGACTGAAGGAATGCGCACGATCCTTTTGGCGCCACCCGAAATCATCAACTCGGGCAGCATCTCAAGCGCCGCCTCGGCCGAGCCGAAGCGGTTGATCAGTTCGCGAAACGAGGCTGGGCCGACATTTTGCGTGCGGATCAGGCGCAGCCAGCTCAGCCGCTGCCGGTCGCTAAGGCGCGGCCCGGCGGCAGGCTTGCTCAACCCTTGGCTCCGATCTTGCCCTCGCTGCCGGCGAGAAGTCTTGAGATATTTTCCCGGTGCTTGAAGATGACGATCAGGCTCATCACCACAAACAGGCCTGCGGTCTCAGGCGTGCTCCAGAAATAAAGCGCAATCGGCACGATGACCGCCGCCGTAAGCGCAGCCAGCGAGGAGTAGCGAAACAGGAAGGCCATCGCCAGCCAGACGACGATGAAGATCAGCGCCACATGCCAACCGAGTGCAATCAGCACGCCGAGATAGGTCGCCACGCCCTTGCCGCCCTTGAAACCAAGCCAGACCGGAAACAGATGACCAAGGAAGGCGCCAAGGCCTGCCCAGAGTCCAAGGCCGGCCCACAATCCGAAGTCGTGTCCAAAATGGCGCGCGATCATCACCGCCGCCGTACCCTTCAGCGCGTCGAGCACCAGCGTCGCGGCAGCCAGGCCCTTATTGCCGGTGCGCAGCACATTGGTGGCGCCGATATTGCCGGAGCCGATCTTGCGCACATCGCCGAGACCGGCGGCGCGGGTGATCAGCAGACCGAAGGGAATCGAACCGAGGAGATAGCCGAACAGCAATGCCAGGATGACGTTGTAACTCATTGTTTCCCCCCGCATTTCCCTGGCAGCAGATCGACGCGCGACGTGCCGCGATCGATCTAGGCTGAAAACACTGTGCGGCCCGCCACCAGCGTTTGCAAGACCATGCCTTGCAGCCGCGCGCCTTCGAAACAGGTGTTTTTCGACCGCGATCGGATGCCGCTTTCACTGACGATCCAGGGTTCTTCGAGGTCGATGACCGCGAGATCGGCCGGCGCGCCGGGCTTCAGACTGCCGCCCGGCAGGCCGAACAATTTCGCTGGCGCGGTCGACAGCGTCTCGACCAGTTTGAGCAGTGGCACATCGCCATTGTGGTAGAGCCGCAGTGCGGCGCCCAGCAGAGTCTCCAGGCCGATCGCGCCGGCAGCGGCATCGGCGAAGGGCAGGCGCTTGGTGTCGACATCCTGCGGGTCGTGCGAGGAGACGATGATGTCGATCGTGCCGTCCTTGACTGCCGCGATCATGGCCAGCCGGTCCTCTTCGGCGCGCAAGGGCGGCGTCAGCCGGAAGAAGGTGCGGTATTCCCCGACATCGTTCTCGTTGAGCGACAGATTGTGGATCGCAACGCCTGCGGTGACATTGGCCTGGTCGGCTTTCGCCCGCGTCACCGCTTGCGCGGCCATTTCTGTCGAGATCTTGGCCGCATGGTAGGCGCCGTGCGTCAGCCGCGCCAGCGCCAGGTCGCGCTCCAGTGGGATGGACTCGGCCTCGCGCGGAATGCCGGCAAGGCCGAGCCAGCTGGCATAGAGGCCCTCATTCATCACGCCTGCAGAGGCCAGATCGCCATCCTGCGTCTCATGCGCGATGACGCCGCCGAAATCGCGGGCATAGGTCAGGGCGCGGCGCATCACCAGCGCGCTGGATATTGTGTGGCGGCCGTCGGTGAAGGCGACCGCGCCGGCTTCGCGCAGCAGGCCGAACTCGGTCATCTCGCGGCCGGCCAGGCCTTTGGTGATTGCTGCGGCCGGAAAGATATTGACGATTGCCGTGTCCCGCGCGGTGCGCAGCACGAATTCGACCAGCGCGACATTGTCGATCACCGGATCGGTGTCGGGCATCATGACAACGGAGGTGACACCGCCGGCCGCCGCCGCCACGCTTGCCGATGCGATCGTCTCGCGATGTTCGCCCCCGGGCTCGCCGATGAAGACGCGCGCGTCGATCAGGCCGGGGATGATCGCCTTGCCGGCGCAGTCGACGACTGTGGCTCCGGCCGGCGCCCCTTGGTTCAGGGCAGCCTTGCCAGCCGCAACGATCTTCTTGCCCTCGACGATGACGGTGCCGACTTCGTCGATGCCGCGTGACGGGTCGACGATGCGGGCGCGCTCAAAGACCGTCGTGCTCATGCGCCACGGCCCTCGTTGCGGCGCGGATCGAGCAGCGCTTCCATCACCGCCATGCGCACGGCCACACCCATCTCGACCTGTTCCTGGATGACGCTTTGCGGGCCATCGGCGATTTCGGAGGCGATTTCGACGCCGCGGTTCATCGGCCCGGGATGCATGACCAGCGCGCCTTCCTTGGCCGCCTTCAGCTTTTCCGCGTCGAGGCCGAAATAGCGGAAATATTCGCGCACCGAAGGCACGAAGGCGCCTTCCATGCGCTCGCGCTGCAGGCGCAGCATCATCACCACGTCGGCCCCCTTTAGCCCTTCGGCCATCGAGCGCGAGACAATGACACCCATTTTCTCGATGCCGGACGGCAACAGCGTCGACGGCGCCACGACGCGCACCTGCGCGCCAAGCGCGTTCAGAAGCATGATGTTCGAGCGGGCGACGCGCGAATGCAGGATGTCGCCGCAGATCGCCACGATCAGCTTCGACAGCGGTCCCTTGGCACGGCGGATGGTCAGCGCGTCAAGCAGCGCCTGCGTCGGGTGCTCATGCGCGCCGTCGCCGGCGTTCACCACCGAGCAGCCGACCTTCTGCGCCAGAAGGGCAGCAGCGCCCGCCGACTGGTGGCGGATGATCAATATGTCGGGACGCATGGCGTTCAGCGTCATCGCCGTATCGATCAGCGTTTCGCCCTTCTTCACCGAAGAGCTCGCCACCGACATGTTCATGACGTCGGCGCCAAGCCGTTTACCGGCGAGTTCGAATGATGATTGCGTACGGGTCGAGGCTTCGTAAAAGAGGTTGATCTGGGTGCGGCCACGCAGCGTCGAGGTCTTTTTCTCGGACTGCCGCGAAATGGCGACGGCGCGATCGGCCCGGTCGA
This sequence comes from Mesorhizobium sp. P2_F5, assembly GCF_056403715.1. NCBI lineage: Bacteria > Pseudomonadati > Pseudomonadota > Alphaproteobacteria > Hyphomicrobiales > Phyllobacteriaceae > Mesorhizobium > Mesorhizobium sp. P2_F5. Next base: position 74,208 of record NZ_JBFUEY010000018.1, read on the forward strand.
GCAAAAGCTCGATATCCCCGGGGGAAAGATCGCGGATGCCCAGAAGATGGCGATGAGGATAAAGCGGCAGGGACGAAGCGTCGGTCATCTCAAGGCGCTGCTATAGGGGGGAGAATTCCTTGCCGCAAGCGCCAGCTTGGGATTGCGGCCTTTCTCCCCGGTATTTTCGTCGCGCGCGCCGCCGACCTTGGGCTATATCTAGCTGGTGGCTTCGGATTCGAGGCCTTGTGTGATGACAAGGCCATTCTACCTTCAGAAGGATTGGGCGTGACCGACGACGTGACCAACCAGCCGCCGCCGCTGACGGGCGGCAACGCCTGGCGGGGCGATCCGTTGCTGATCCAGCTCGCCGAGCGCTTTTCCGATCCGGTGCGCAAGGATCTCGACGGGCTTGGCCGGTTCGTCCTGACGCAGGAGGCGCAGGAGCTGGCGCGCCTCGCCAATGTCGAGACGCCGAAGCTCAGGACACATGACCGCCAGGGCCGGCGCATCGACCAGGTCGAATTCCACCCGGCCTATCACGCGCTGATGCGCCGCTCGATCGCCGGCGGGCTGCATTCCTCGATCTGGGAAAATGGCGACAACGAGATCGGCCGCCGCCATCAGGTGCGCGCTGCGCGTTTCTATCTGACTGCCGAACTCGAGACGGGGCATCTGTGCCCTATCACCATGACCAGCGCTTCGCTGGCCGCCCTGATGGCCAGTCCAAAACTGTTTCGCGAATGGGCGCCGCGCGTGACGACGCGCAAATACGACCAGAGCCAGAAGCCGCCGGTCGAAAAGACCGGGCTGACGCTCGGCATGGGAATGACCGAAAAGCAGGGCGGCACCGACGTGCGCGCCAACACCACGCGGGCCGAGCGTGCCGGCAGCGGCTTTTATCGCCTGACCGGCCACAAATGGTTCATGTCGGCGCCGATGTCGGACGCTTTTCTCGTGCTCGGACAGGCGCCGGAAGGACTTTCCTGCTTTCTTGTGCCGCGCATTCTCGGCGACGGCTCCGGCAACGGTTTCCGCTTCCAGCGGCTGAAGGACAAGCTCGGCAATCGCTCCAACGCCTCCTCGGAGGTCGAGTTCGTCAATGCCATCGGCGAGATGGTCGGCGAGCCCGGCGCCGGGGTGAAGACGATCATGGACATGGTCACATTGACCCGGCTCGACTGTGCCGTCGCCTCGTCGGCGATCATGCGCGCCGGCCTTGCCGAGGCCGTCCATCATACCCGCCACCGCCAGGTGTTCGGCTCGACGCTGATCGAACAGCCATTGATGCAGCGCGTGCTGGCCGACATGGCGCTCGATGTCGCCGCCGCCACGGCACTCTCGTTCCGGCTTGCACGCTCCTTCGACGAGGCGGCCAGCGACCGCGGTGAGGCGGCCTTTGCCCGTGCCATGACCCCGGTGGTCAAGTACTGGGTCTGCAAGATTGCGCCGCCGCTGCTCTATGAGGCGATGGAGTGCCTTGGCGGCAATGGCTATGTCGAGGAAGCGCCGCTCGCCCGCTACTACCGCGAAGCCCCGGTCAACGCGATCTGGGAAGGATCGGGCAATGTCATGGCGCTCGATGTGCTGCGCGTGCTTGGCCGCGCGCCCGGCCTGTTCGAGGAGGTGCTGGCCGGCATCGACCGCGATCTCGGCGCCGGCGGACGCGGCACTATCGGCGTGCTCAAGGCAGCTATGCAGGTTGCCGGCACCGATGAGGGGTCAGCCCGTCTGCTCACCGAACAGCTGGCGCTGTCGGCGGCGGCGGCGGAATTGCGCCGGCTGGGGGCAGGGCGGATCGCCGATGCCTTCGTCGAGACGCGGCTCGCCGGCCAGTGGCGCAACACCTACGGCATGCTCGATTCGCGCCACGATGCGCGCATGATCATCGACACCCTCTATCCGCCGGTCAACTGAAGCCGGCTGCACAGCTTTTCGCCACGAATTTACTGCCGCCTGTGGATGGACGTTAACCTTAACAAATGGTTTCCGTTGCAGCGGCGGGCCGCAAAGCCCACTGTCTTTGTCACCAAAGCAGGAATGCCATGCGTGCTATTTTGACCTCTTTTCTGGCCTTGCACTGGGCGGTGGTTTTCGCCCTGCTGGCGTTCATCTGTATGGATGGAAACCGCGGTGTTGCAGGCGCTCTGGGGGTACTTGGCGTCGTCGTGGAAAACGCCCTTCCGGTCGATCTCGACAACGCTGCCGTCGTGGCGCCGCTGGCCATTGCGTTGCTGGTCGTCGCGGTGCTGTTTTGCTGGGTCTTCGTCGAGAGTTTGGTTAACGCCGCAGCGAGCCCGGACGGAGCCGACAGTGTGGCGCGGACCGCCTTTATTTCCGCGTCCGCCGTCCTGTCGCTCATCCTGATCGGCGGCGCCGCGCAAGGCATCAACGGCCTGTTCATGGTTGTGGCCGTGCAACTGGCGGCACTTCTGGCCTCCTACGTCGCCATGCTTGCCGAGCGGAGATCGGTTTTCGCCGGCGCGGTTTCGCGGGAGGCCGAGAGCCGCGCCACGGCGCATGCGATGGCACAAGGCGCCGCGCACGGATCCTTGCTGTCGCGTATTTCCGGCCGGCCCGACATTGGTCCCAGAGATGGCGGTCCCAGAGATGGTGGCCACAGAGATGGTGGCAACAGAGGCGGCTCCAGCCGCAGGGACGGTCACTGATGCGTACGCTGTTCGCATTGTGGGCCGCGCCTCTCACGTTGTTCTGGGGCTGGTTCTTCCTGTCGCTCAACGACATCAATTTCGGCTACGTCATGCTCAGCCGGCAACTGCACGATGTCGTGTTCCAGCTCTACGGCCAGATGCTGGGCATCGATCCGGCGATCATTCCGGGTATGGTGGCAAGGGCCTGCGTCTTTGACGGCTTCCTGCTGATGGCGTTGTGGGCGTTCCGCCGCCGGCGCAACATCATGGCCTGGATCAGGCGAAAGGTGGGAAATCCGGTTCCGTCCGATCGGATGAGCCAAGCGACTGGAGCCGGTCCAGAACTCCCTGCAGAATAAAGGCCGCCGCCGCCGAATCGATCTTGCCGGCGCGCTTTCGGCGCGAGAAATCCATCTCGATCAGCGTCCGCTCGGCCGCGACTGTCGACAGCCGTTCGTCCCATAGCACGAAGGGCAGGTCGGTCATCCCAGCCATGTTGCGCACGAAGGCGCGGGATTTCTGGGCGCGGGGACCTTCGGACCCGTCCATATTGATGGGCAGGCCGAGCACAAACGCGCCGATATTGTCCTTCTGCAATTGGGCAAGCAGCGCTGCCGCATCCAGCGAAAACTTCTTACGCAGGATCACCGGGCGCGGATGGGCGAAGGACAGGCCGCGGTCGGAAACAGCGACGCCGATCGTCTTGTCGCCGAGGTCGAGCCCGGCCAGCGTCCTGCCGCCTTCCAGGCGTGCCGGCAGATCCTCGATTGCTATGATGCCCAAGGGCTTTCCCCAAACCGGTTTTATCGTGACCCAGTCTTACCATTGCGGTGAGCGTGACACGTTCTTTTGAACCGCGACCATACTATGTCACTTTAATTTTGCAGCCGGCGTTCTATGTTCCGGCGCAACCAAAATCGAGGAACACGATTGATGAAATTGACCTGGTACGGACATTCGGCCTTTCGCATCGAGACATCAGGCGCGACCATCCTGATCGACCCCTATCTCATCGGCAATCCGTCATGGACGGGCGGTTGGGAAGGGCCGGCCGAAGGCGTCACCCATGTGCTTTTGACCCACGGCCACAATGACCATGTCAGCGGCGCGGTCGAAGTGCTGAAGAAGAGCGGCGCCCAGCTGGTCGCCAATTTCGAGATATGCATGTACCTGGTCGGCAAGGGTGTCGACGGCAACAAGATCAATCCCGGCAATCTCGGCGGCACCGTCGATTGCGGCGCCTTCACCACCACTTTCGTCCAGGCGCTGCATTCCTCGTCGTTCGGCCTCGATGGCGGTCAGAACGTCTATCTCGGCAATCCCGGCGGGCTGGTCCTGCATTTCCCGGAGGACAAGACGCTCTACCATATGGGCGACACCGACATCTTTTCCGACATGGCGCTGATCAATGAATTGCATGAGCCGAAGATCGGCATCGTGCCGGTCGGCGACCGCTTCACCATGGGCGGGGCGGTGGCGGCCCTTGCCTGCCGGCGCTTCTTCCACTTCGACACTGTCGTTCCCTGTCACTTCGGCACTTTCCCGATCATCGACCCGACGGCGGAAAAGTTCGTCGCCGGCCTCGAAGGATCTGACGTCGACGTGGCCTTGCCAGCAATCGGTCAAACGATCACACTATAGAGCGATCGTTTTGGACGATCCCTTGTCGCAAAAGGGAATGAAACCATGGGCTTGAGAAGGACTCTTTGCGTGTCGATGCTGGTTGCGGCGTCACCCGCATCGGCCGCCGAGGACTTCATCAAGGGCGTCTATCTCCAAACCCAGGAGCTCTGCGTGCAAGCCAAAAAGGACACGTTGCAGACCCTGATCGACGCCGGCAACGTCATCTTGTCGGCGGACGGCCTGCAAAGCGTCGAGTACAATTGCGAGTTCGTCCAGGTCACCAAGGCGACGCGCTCGCCGAGTTGGGCGGTCACCGCCATCTGCCAGGAGCCGGGCTTTCTCTTTCCCGACGTGCTGTCGATCACGCAGATGAACGCGACGCAAATCGACATCGTCTCGGTGCGCCCGACCGCCGATGAAGGCGAGCAGGCCGGCAATGGCGGCAGCTATTACCTCTGCGACGGCGTGTCCCTGCCTTAGAGCAATATAAGAGGCTGAAATTGTCGCCGGCGGCATGATGCACCGCACACATCCGCATGCTAGCGTGAAGCCATGGGGATGCTGAAACGGATGGGATCGCTTTTGCGGGCAGAGCAGCCGGTGTTCCGGAAGCTTGAACTGCATGTCGCGCATGGCTGCAACCTGGCCTGCGAAAGCTGTTCGCACTATTCCAACCATGCCCATTCCGGCACGGTGTCGCTTGAGGATGCCGACCGCTGGATGGGATTGTGGAGCCGGCGCGTCTCGGTCACCCGGTTTTCCCTGCTTGGCGGCGAACCCACCATCCATCCGCAATTGCCGCAATTCGTCGGTCTGGTGCGGCGGCATTGGCCGCATACCCAGATCGAGATCGTCTCGAACGGCTTCTTCCTGCATCGCCACCCGACGCTGCCAACCGTCCTTGCGGCGGACCCGGACGCCCGCCTCGTCATCTCGGTTCATCACGATTCCGAAGAGTATCGCGACCGGCTGAAACCTGTCTTCGCCTTGCTGGAACAATGGCGGCAGGAGCACGGCTTCGTCGCCAGGGTGCGTCCGGCGCACAAGAACTGGACCCGGCGTTACGAAGGTTTTGGCGACACCATGCTGCCATTCGAGGACGGCGACCCGCGTGCCAGCTGGGAGGCCTGTCCGGCCCGCCACTGCAAGCAACTCCTCGATGGGCGCGTCTGGAAATGCGCTCCACTCGCCTATCTGCCGATGCAGAAGGCAAAATACCGCCTTGCCGACAAATGGGATCGCTATCTCGCCTATCAGCCGCTCGACCCGGATTGCTCGCGCGCCGAACTCGACGCTTTCGCCGCCCTCGAGGACGAAGCCGCGTGCGGCATGTGTCCGGCCAAGGAACGCCTGTTCGAATTGCCGCTCCCGTTGCGTCGGCCGAAGGTACGGGGCGGCACCGCCGTGCAGTCCTGAGAACGATCGATGTTGCGCGGCACGCGCCGCGCCGCTATAGCGCCATCTGGTTTTCCCAAAGGCTAAAGACATGTCCGTTGATCTGCAGACAGTGAAGCGCGTCGCGCGTCTCGCCCGCATTGCGGTGAGCGAGGAAGACGCCGAACGCATGACCGGCGAGCTGAACGCCATTCTGGGCTTTGTCGAGCAACTGAACGAGGTCGATGTCTCCGGCGTCGAGCCGATGACCTCGGTGACGCCGATGGAGATGAAGAAGCGAGAAGATATCGTCACAGACGGCAACAAGGCCGCCGATATCGTCGCCAACGCGCCGGCCACTGAAGAGAATTTCTTCCTCGTGCCGAAGGTCGTGGAGTAGGCGGCCGATGGCAATCGAGATCGCCATCGAAACGCCGCTGCAGGACGACGTGCGCACCCTGGTCGAGGAGCTCAACGCCACGCTGCTCGAACTAACGCCGTCGGAACATTGCTATCATCTGACGGTCGAGCAGATGGCCGGTGAGGATACCACCGTCTTCATCGCCCGCGACGAAGGCCTTGCCATCGGCTGCGGCGCGCTGAAGCGCCATGATGCCACCGTCGGCGAGGTCAAGCGCATGTACACACGGCCCTCGCATCGCGGAAAAAAGATCGGCGCCAAGATCGTCGAGCAGGTCGAGACGCTGGCGCGTCAAGAAGGATTGAAGCGGCTGGTGCTGGAAACCGGCGATCGCCATCCCGCCGCCTGGACCGTCTATGAACGCGCCGGCTTCTCGCGTTGCGGCCCGGTGCTGGATTATCCCGATTCCGAGTGGTCGGTGTTTTACGAAAAGAGCCTTTGATGAGCGAACTGACCCATCTGACGATTTCGCGGGCCCGCGCCAAGCTGCGCGGCAAGGAGATCTCCGCCGCCGAGATCACCGAGGCCTATCTCTCGGCAATCGAGCGCGCCAATCCGTCGCTGAACGCCTATATCGTCGTCACCGGCGACAAAGCGCGCGATATGGCCAAGGCCTCGGATGCCAAGCTGGCGAAAGGCGAGGGCGGTGCGCTGGAAGGCATTCCGCTCGGCATCAAGGACCTGTTCGGCACCGAAGGTGTCCACACGCAGGCCTGCAGCCATGTGCTGGACGGCTTCAAGCCGCGCTACGAATCGACCGTCACCGCCAATCTGTGGGCCGACGGTGCCGTCATGCTGGGCAAGCTCAACATGGACGAGTTCGCCATGGGCTCGTCCAACGAAACCTCCTACTACGGCCCGGTCGTCAATCCGTGGCGGCGCTCGCGCCTCGACACGGTAGTGATGCCGACCACGCATCAGGGCGATGGCGGCTTTGTTTCGGCTGGCGGCACCAAGACCGCACGGACTCTTGACAACGCACAGCTGGTTCCCGGCGGCTCGTCGGGTGGCTCGGCGTCCGCTGTCTCGGCCTTCCTGTGCGCCGGTGCCACCGCCACCGACACCGGCGGCTCGATCCGCCAGCCCGCTGCCTTCACCGGCACGGTCGGCATCAAGCCGACCTATGGCCGCTGCTCGCGCTGGGGCATCGTCGCCTTCGCCTCGTCGCTTGATCAGGCCGGTCCGATCGCCCGCGACGTGCGCGACGCTGCGATCATGCTGAAATCGATGGCCTCGGTCGATGCCAAGGACACCACCTCGGTTGACCGGCCGGTGCCGGACTATGAGGCGGCGATCGGCAAGCCGATCAAGGGCATGAAGGTCGGCATTCCCAGGGAATACCGCGTCGACGGCATGCCGGAGGAGATCGAGGCGCTGTGGCAGAAGGGCATTGCCTGGCTGAAGGATGCCGGCGCCGAGATCGTCGACATTTCCCTGCCGCACACCAAATATGCTTTGCCGGCTTATTACATCGTCGCGCCTGCCGAGGCGTCGTCCAATCTCGCGCGCTATGACGGCGTCCGCTACGGCCTGCGCGTGCCGGGCAAGGACATTGTCGACATGTATGAAAAGACCCGCGCCGCCGGTTTCGGCCGCGAGGTCAAGCGCCGCATCATGATCGGCACCTATGTGCTGTCTGCCGGCTACTATGACGCCTACTATCTGCAGGCACAGAAGGTGCGCAATCTGATCAAGCGCGACTTCGAGACCGTCTTTGCAGCCGGCGTCGACGTCATCCTGACGCCGGCGACGCCGTCCGCCGCCTTCGGCATCGCCGACGAGGACATGGCAGCCGACCCGGTGAAGATGTATCTCAATGATATCTTCACGGTGACCGTGAACATGGCCGGCCTGCCGGGCATTGCCGTGCCCGCCGGCCTCGACGCCAAGGGCCTGCCGCTCGGCCTGCAGCTGATCGGCCGTCCGTTCGACGAGGAAACCCTGTTCCAGACCGCCGACGTCATCGAGCAGGCGGCAGGAACCTTCCAGCCGGAGAAATGGTGGTAGCATGCCGCCTCCGTCTCGCATTTCCATCGTCGAGACGGAAGACCAACTGCTGATCACGAACCCACCACGCACCTCGGATTTCAGGACAGTCTTTGTGCTGATCGGGGCAGCGATCGTTGCCTACACCGGCTACATGGGATTGACCGATACGTCGTCCGCAACGCTCACCAGCGGCACTCTCGGCCTGCTGTCGTTCTTGGTGGTCATTGCCCTCTTCACCTATTTCCTCGGCAAGGATTTCATCTGGCTGGTGTTCGGCCAGGAAACCCTGCGGCTGACCAACGTCGCAGCCGTGCGCTCGGTGAGGGGTTCTTTGCGAAATCGTTCGTCACTGCCTTTGAAAGGGCACCTTTGGGTCGAAATCCTCGACCATACCTATCCGACGGACGAAGTGGGACTGTCGGAAGTCATGAGCTTGACCAACGCGAATGGCGTCCTTGTTTTCGGCCGGGAGTTGAGCCGTTCCGAAGCGGAGGCTGTGGCAGGGGCGGTCGAACACTTCATCGGCCGTCACAATTCGAGCTGGCGATAGGAAGCCAATGTTCTTCTATCTCTCCAAGATATTCTGGTTCTTCGTCCAGCCGCTCAATTTGGCGATCTTCCTGCTGCTGGCCGGCTTGCTCGCGGCGCTGATCGGCCGCAGGCGATTGGCGGCGACAGGCAGCGTGTTCGCCTTCCTGATTCTCGCACTTTCGGCCTGGACGTCGCTTGGCGCCATGATGCTCAATCCGCTGGAAGAGCGCTTCCCACGCCCACCGTTGCCGCAAAAGGTCGATGGCATCGTCGTGCTCGGTGGCGGGTTCGAAGGCGCCATCAATCTGGTGCGCGGCGGCTACGAGTTGAATTCCGGCGGCGACCGCATGGTCGAGACCGCGATCCTAGCCCGGCGCTTTCCCGAAGCAAAGGTGGTTATCTCGGGCGGCACCGGCGAACTGTTCATCGAGGGTGAGGGCGATGCGGCCACCGCGCCACGCCTGCTCGACGCGCTCGGCGTGAGCGCCGGTCGTCTGATGCTGGAGAACAAATCCCGCAACACCTATGAGAATGCCGTCTTCACTAGGGAATTGGTGACGCCGAAGCCGGGTGAGACCTGGCTGCTGGTGACCTCCGCCTTCCACATGCCGCGGGCCAAGGCGCTGTTCGACAAGGCCGGTTTTGCGACGGTTGCGTGGCCTGTCGACTACCGCACCTCGGGTAAGGAAGGCTTTGGCCTGTTCCGCGACAACGCACCCGATTCGCTGCAGACAACGACCATGGCGATCCGCGAATGGATCGGGCTTGCCGCCTATTGGCTGTCGGGCCGGATCGACCAGCTTTTCCCCGGACCAGGCGGCTGACCGATCACCGCTTGCCGCGCCGCCGAGAAGAACTGGCGCCGCACCAGCACCGCCAGCAGCAGCAGCGTCGACAGTACGAACACGATCGGGTCGACGAACCAGCCGAGATAGCCGATGGAAAAGAACACGGCGCGCAGGCCTGAGTTGAAATGCTTGCCGGCCAGCATGTTCATGCGCGCCGCGCGCCACACTGCCGTTTCGCTGACCGGATTGCGCGAGGCCTCGCCATGCGGGATTGGCACCGCGCCGATCAGGATCGTGCAATAGTTGAAGAGCCGGTAGGCCCAGCCGAACTTGAAGAAGGCGAAGGCCAGGATCAGCACTAGGCCGAAGACCTTGATCTGAAAGGCCGAGCGCGTCGAAGTCGCATTCAACGGCAGGTCATTCAGCACGGCAAGCACCTGGTCGGAAGCGCCGAGCAGCGCAAAGCAGCCGCCGAGCGCAATCAGCGAACTCGAGGCGAAGAAAGCGGTGCCTTGCTGCAGGCCGCTCATGATGGCGGTGTCGACGATGCGGATCTCGCGCTCGGCCATGGTGCGCATCCAGGCCTCGCGCTGCACATTCATGGCCATCGTCAGCGACACACGGCTGACCAGTCGGCCGTCGGACGCCAGCGTATGCAGCACCCATGCGAGGAGGAAGAAGGCCAGCGCCCCGAGATCGGCCGTCGATAGATGGAAGGAATCGCCCATGCCCCCTTTTATCACAGGCTAAGCGCCCCTTTCGACGGTTGGCTCAGGCCGGCATAGGCGCGGCGGCTTCCATGTGCAACGCTTCGATGACTCTATCAGTCCTGGTGATCCATCCGAAGGCGTGTTCGAAATTCCACAGCGTCGACTGGCGGTTGAAATCGGGGCCAGAATGGTTCATCGCGTCCTCGATCAGGATCGGCCAGAATTCCAGCATGTAGGCGTCGCGCGCGGTGGCATCGATGCAGACGTTGGTGGCGACCCCGGTGAACAGCAGATTTCGGATCTTGCGGGCGCGCAGATGCGCTTCCAGGTTGGTGTTGCTAAAGCCGCTATAGCGCGATTTGCGGATGATTTGGTCGCCCGGCTCGGGCTTCAGCGCGTCGACGATCTGCCAGTCCCAGCTGTTGTCGATCAACAGTCTGCCGGCAAGTTCTGGACGCTCGCGCATCATGACCATCCCCAGTTCCTTGTGATGGTTCGGGGAAGAGGCGTCTCCCGCATCGCTGAGATCGGCCTTGTACGACATCTGCAGGTAAATGACCCCGACGCCGGCCTCGCGTGCCGCCTTGAGTAGACGCCTGTTGGCGTCGATGGCGAACGCGGCGCCGGATATGTCGAAGCCAGCGAGGTCGAACATGCCGCCCTTTGAGGCAAAGGCGTTCTGCATGTCCACCACAACGACGGCTGTCTGGGCACGCTCTATGCGCACCGACTGCGGCCTGGCATTCAAGGTAAGCACGGCTTCCTCCCTTGCAGATGAGAAGCGAGGCCAAACGCGGCGGGCCAACGATAGGCAGGATAGCCGCGCCTCCATAGTCTAGCAATCAATGTCGCTGCCGGAGCAAACAAGGTCGGCGGGTGCAGCGCCGCATTTGTCAAAACAGCACAAACATCATGGAAAGTCCTATATGTAGGTCTTGACCTCATTCCCGGAGACGGCGCAGCGTGTTCCTTTCGGTTTTCGACCTGTTCAAGATCGGCATCGGACCGTCGAGTTCGCACACGATGGGACCGATGACGGCGGCGCGGCGGTTTCTCGACGAGATCGCCGGAGATGACTGGCCACGCCCGACCGGCGTCAAGGTCGATCGGATTGGCGCCAGCCTGCACGGCTCGCTCGCCTATACCGGCATCGGCCATGGCTCGGACCGCGCCGTTGTCCTCGGCCTTGCCGGCCTGACGCCGCAAACGGTCGATCCCGATCAGGCCGACGTCATCGCCACGCGCATCACCGCCGAGAAGCGGATTTCGCCGCCCGGCCATCCCGACTATCGCTTCGATCCAGCGACGGATCTTGTGCTGGACAGAAAAACGCCGCTCACCGGCCACGCCAACGGCATGGCGTTCTACGCCTACGATGCCGGCGACCGGCTGCTGCTCAAGCGCATCTATTATTCGATCGGCGGCGGCTTCGTTGTCTCCGAGGAAGAGCTGCAGCGGATGAAGGTGAAGGGTTCGGTGACCACCGAAGGCAAGAAAGTGCCTTATCCCTTCAAGAACGCTGTCGAGATGCTGAAGATGGCCGGCAAAAGCGGTCTGTCGATTGCCGACATGAAGCGCGTCAATGAGGAGTCGCATATGTCGCGCGAGGAGCTCGACAGCGGCCTCGATGCCATCTGGGGCGCCATGAAGGGCTGCATCGACCGCGGTCTGTCGCAGGACGGCATTATGCCTGGCGGGCTGAAAGTACGACGCCGTGCCCGCATGCTGCACGACAAGCTGCAGGAACAGTGGCAGCAGAACAAGCCAAACCCCTTGCTCGCCAATGACTGGCTGTCGATCTATGCCATGGCGGTGAACGAAGAAAATGCCGCCGGCGGCCGCGTCGTGACCGCGCCGACCAACGGCGCGGCGGGCACGTTGCCGGCGGTGCTGCGCTACTGGCTGCATTTCCACCCCGAGGCCGACCAGCCGAGCATCCGCGACTTCCTGCTGACTGCCGCAGCCGTCGGCGGCATCATCAAGACCAACGCTTCGATCTCCGGCGCTGAAGTCGGCTGTCAGGGCGAGGTCGGTTCTGCCTCGGCAATGGCCGCGGCAGGCCTCTGTGCCGTCATGGGCGGTACGCCCGAGCAGGTCGAAAACGCCGCCGAGATCGCGCTCGAACACCATCTCGGCATGACTTGCGATCCCGTCGGTGGCCTGGTTCAGGTGCCCTGCATCGAGCGCAATGCGCTCGGCGCCGTCAAGGCGGTGACCGCCGCGTCGCTGGCCATCAAGGGCGATGGTGTCCACTTCGTGCCACTCGACGCGGCCATCGAAACCATGCGCCAGACCGGCCTCGACATGAACGAGAAGTACAAGGAAACCAGCCTGGGCGGCCTCGCCGTCAATGTCGTGGAATGTTGAACGCTCAACCCCGCTGGCACTGTGGAGAAGTCGGGCAGGGCCGTTGACGCAACCGCGCGCCGGACTAAACCTTAAGCCATGGCACTCAATCTCCTAAAACTGTGCGTCGGTTGCGACAGCGTCGAGGATCTCGAAGAGTGGATCGCCTTTCGCCTCGACGAGCGACGCCGCGCCGGCGAACCGGCCGAACACTGTCACACCACCCGCATGGTGCCGACCCGCGGCGCCGAAGTCACCGATGGCGGCTCGCTCTATTGGGTGATCAAGGGCAGCGTCCAGTGCCGCCAGCTGATCACCGAGATCCGCCCCTTCACCGACGATGAAGGCATCGGCCGTTGCCGCCTGATGCTCGGCCTCGAAGTCGTGCGCACCGACTGGCAACCGCGCCGTGCGTTCCAGGGCTGGCGTTACCTGAAACCATCGGATGCGCCGGCCGATATCGGCAAGGGTAAAGCCGGAATGGTCGAGATGCCGCCGAAACTGAAGCGTGAGCTCGCCGATCTCGGTCTGCTCTAGCGCCAGCGCCGGCATCCGCCTCACACCGCTGTCCCGGTCTCTGGCCCTTCATCTTGTCCAAGGCTGGACTTGCAAGGGGGGCTACAACGCCACATCTTGCTTCTTATGAGCGACAAGAAGCAGCCAGTGCCCGCAAAGGCCAGTCCTGCGCCGGTCAAGCCTCAATCCAATGCCGGCGAGATCGACGCCTTTATCCGTCAGGCACGGACGCTTGCCGCGTCCGCGACCGGCTCCGGGCGGCTGATCCTTGCGCTCGACGCGACGATGAGCCGGCAGCCAACCTGGGATCTCGCCACCAAGCTGCAGGGCGAAATGTTCGACGCCGTCGGCAAGGCCGGCACCCTCAGTGTCCAACTGGCCTATTTTCGCGGATTGGGCGAGTGCCGGTCATCGGCCTTCGTTGCCGATACCAACACCCTGAAGCAATTGATGACGCGGATCGATTGCCGCGCCGGCCACACCCAGATCGGCAAGGTGCTGGCGCATGCGTTGAAGGAAACGGCGACAGCCAAGGTCAATGCCCTGGTCTATATCGGCGACGCCATGGAAGAGGACATCGACGAACTGGCTGAGAAGGCTGGCAGCCTCGGCCTGCACGGCGTTCCCGTCTTCGTCTTCCAGGAAGGTCATGATTCCGGCGCAGAAAAAGCGTTCAAGGAGATCGCGCGGCTGTCCAAAGGGGCTTGGTTCCGATTTGACCGGCGGGCTGCCGCGACCCTGGCCGGCCTGCTTTCAGCCGTCGCCGTCTATGCGACCGGCGGCTTGAAGGCGCTCGAGGCAAGGGACAGGCCGGGAGACCGGCTGTTGATCGAGCATCTCAGGGGCGGCGGGAATTGATGGGCGCAATCATTGCACTTGTTGCACTGCTTCTGGTGCTGCTTGGCGCGGCGACGATTTTCGTCCGCGCCGATCCGCAAAAACTGGCAAGCGGCATGCGCACGCTCGGGCCGGTGCTTCTGGCGTTGGTCGGTCTTGCCGTGCTGGTGGTCGGGCGCGAAGGCATTGCCGGCCTCATCCTGGCCGCGGCCCTTGCCTGGTATGGTTCGGTGCGGATGAAGCGACCAACGGTCGGGCTGGCGCCCGGCAAGCGCTCGACGGTGCGCACCGCCGCACTGGAGATGGAGCTTGATCACGATACGGGCGGGCTTGAAGGCCTGGTTCTGGCCGGCCGCCATGAAGGCAAGATGTTGGGCGCTATGGGCCTGGCCGAACTGCAGCAGCTTTACCGCGAGCTGCCCGGCGACCCGGAGAGCCGTCAGCTCCTAGAGACGTATCTTGACGGCCGTTTTCCCGTCTGGCGCAAAGACGCTGAGGCGAACGGTGGCGAAGGGCTGGGTGTTGCGCCAGGTGCGGGCGCCATGACTAAGGAGGAGGCCTACAAGGTCCTTGGTCTTGAAGCGGGGGCCGCCGCGGCGGATGTCCGCAAGGCGCACCGCCGCCTGATGCAGCGCTTGCACCCCGACATCGGCGGCACGTCTTTCCTGGCGGCGCGGATCAACGAAGCCAAGGACGTCTTGCTCTCCAATCACAACTAACTCCTTCGACGCAGTAAATTTCCGGGAGATGGTTTCGAAGCCGCACTATTGCTGGACGGCGTAGCAGGTAATTTTCTTCTTCTTCAAAGCGTTGCAGGCATTCCAGGCGGCATCCTTCGAACCGAAACCGCCGAACCGGGCGCGGTAGTAGGTCTCGCCATCCTTGTCGAAGGCGACGGTGAAGCCGGAGGCATCCGCAAGGACTTTGGGCGCCTGCTTGGCGGTCTTGTCGAGGAAAGCCTGGGCTTCGGATTGTTTGGGCGAAGACGCCACCTGCACCGCCCAGCCGGACGGAACCGACGCAGTGTTGACCGGGTCGACCGCCTGAGGGGATGCTGGCGTGGGTTCGGCGTAGGCGGCAACCATTTGCGCCGTTTCTACCTTGGGCGCCGTTACGATGACGGTCTTGACCTTCCTGGTCTTGACGACGGGCGCGGGTTCTTCGACCGCGGCCACCGTCTGTTTGTCGGCAGACTGCTCGTCGGCAGATGTCGGATCGTCGTTGGACGCAACCGCATCGTCTGCAACCACCGGCTTGTCGTCGGGCGTCGGCGCGTCGTGCTTGGGCAGGAAGACCTTGGCCAGCGCTTTGATCGGATTGTCGCCGCCGGCCTTGGCGATCAGGTCGCCGCCGCCGCGGGTCGATGCGCGCGGCATGTAGGCGTTGATCAGCCCAGCCATCTGGTTGTCGCGGCTGCGCCCCGAAGTGCCGCCCATGACGACCGCGACAAGGCGGCGGTTGCCGTCGGAAACCGACGAGACCAGGTTGAAGCCGGAGGCGCGGGTGTAGCCGGTCTTGATGCCGTCGACGCCCTTGATGCGGCCGAGCAGGCGGTTGTGGCCGTTGATGCGCTGGCGCCCGTAGAGAAAGGAGCGCTGCGAGAAATAGCCGTAATATTGCGGATAATGTTCCCTGAGCGCGATGCCGAGCATCGCCATGTCGTGGGCGGTGGTGAACTGGCCGGGATCGGGCAGGCCGTTGGCATTGCGAAACACCGTGCCGTCCATGCCGAGCTGCCGCGCCTTGGCCGTCATCATGCGGGCGAAATTGCTTTCGTTGCCGCCGAGCAGTTCGCCGAGCGCGGTCGCCGAATCATTGGCCGACTTGGTCACCATCGACAGGATGGCGGTCTCGACCGAAACCGCTCCGCCGGCCTTGACGCCGAGCTTGGTCGGCGGCTCGGCCGCCGCCTTGGCCGAAAACGGCACCGGCGTGTTCTTGCTGATCCTGCCCTTCGCCATGGCCTCGAAGGTCAGATAGAGCGTCATCATCTTGGTCAGTGACGCCGGGTAGCGCCGACCGTTGGCATCGGACGAATAAAGCACCTTGCCGGTCTTGGCATCGACGACGATGGCCGACGACCTGGCAGCCATCGACGATGCCGCATCCGCAACGACGAATGACATCGCCAAAGCGAGGATCATGATCGTTTTGAAGGGAGATACGGATTTTGAACCGAAGACCGACAACGCCTGACGCACTGATAGTTCCTTTGAAACTCATTGCCCTGGAGGCGGCAAAGGGATCCGTCCTCACTTGTCGTCAAACTATCGCGGCCTGCGTTACCAATCCGTTTATGGTAACCGGCGCGTTCACCATTTTCCTCGGGCTTGAGCCTTTCTTTATTCGAATTTTAGCTGTTGCCGGCGCAGCGCGGCCCGATGCCGCGGAAATCTTGACTTTTGTGCAGCGCACAATATATTCTCCTGCATTGCACAACCGCGCTCAGGCAAGGGCGCTTTAGAACCGTCAAGGGAAACGTGAAATGACCCAGACCTATGAGGACTTCTCGAAATACGGCAAAGAGTTTGCCGACACCGGATTGAAGAGCTTCGCTTCGCTCTCCAAGGGCGCGCAGGCGATCGCCACCGAAGCTGGCGAATACACCAAGAAGAGCTTCGAAGCCGGCAGCGCCGCGGTCGAAAAGCTGATCTCCGCCAAGTCGCTGGAGAAGGCGATCGAGATCCAGTCCGATTTCGCCAAGCAGAGCTATGAGAGCTTCGTTGCCGAGGCGACCAAGTTCGGCGATCTCTATGCCGAGCTCGCCAAGGAGGCCTACAAGCCCTTCGAATCGATTGTCGCCAAGGCGAAGTAATTTCGCTCGAAAATACCAGGCACGGCCTTTCGGGCTTGCAAAACAGACCCGGTCGCGGATGCGCGGCCGGGTTTTTTCATGCCGGTTTCAATTCCGGGGCTTTGGCGGTTCACGATTTTGAAAATCGCCTGGGTTTGCCCACCTAGCCATATTGTCAGCTAACAAGAAGGGCTTAAAATCGTCCATCGAACACCTACATGTCGAACTCGCATGGGGATTCGAAAGAGGCAGGATACGTGACGATCGGTTTGACTGCCACGACAAGCGTGGTGCGGATGCAAAGTGACGGCGACGGCAATGAGGCCGGTCGCGGCACGGCTGTCATTACGCGCACGAAAACCAAGACCAAGAAGCCCAGCCTTTATCGGGTCCTTATCCTCAACGACGACTACACGCCCATGGAGTTCGTGGTTCACGTCCTGGAGCGTTTTTTTCAAAAGGACCGCGAAGCCGCCACACGCATCATGCTCCATGTTCACAATCATGGAGTGGGCGAGTGCGGGGTCTATACATTCGAGGTGGCCGAGACCAAAGTGTCCCAGGTCATGGATTTCGCCCGACAGAATCAGCATCCGCTGCAATGCGTGATGGAGAAGAAGTGAGGTAACATGCCGGCTTTCTCCCAAGGCCTGGAAAAGGCGCTTCACCAGGCGCTGACGCTCGCCAATGAGCGGCACCATGAATATGCAACCCTTGAACATCTGCTGCTCGCGCTCATCGACGACACCGAGGCGGCCGCTGTCATGCGCGCCTGCAACGTCGATCTCGACGAGTTGAAGCACACCGTTCTCACCTATATCGACACCGAGCTCGACAACCTCGTCACCGGTTACGATGAGGATTCCAAGCCGACTGCCGGCTTCCAGCGCGTCATCCAGCGCGCCGTCATCCATGTGCAGTCATCCGGCCGCGAGGAAGTGTCCGGCGCCAACGTGCTCGTCGCCATCTTTGCCGAGCGCGAGAGCCACGCCGCCTATTTCCTGCAGGAACAGCAGATGACCCGCTACGACGCGGTCAACTACATCTCGCACGGCATCGCCAAGCGCCCGGGCGCATCGGAAACGCGCTCGCCGCGCGGCGCCGATGACGAGCAGGGCGGCCAGAACGGCGCCGAGCCGCAGGAGGAAGGCGGCAAGAAGAAGCAGCAGCAGGACGCGCTGACCGCTTACTGCGTCAACCTCAACAACAAGGCAAAGGCCGGCAAGATCGATCCGCTGATCGGCCGCGAGAGCGAGATCAACCGCACCATCCAGGTGCTGTGCCGCCGCTCCAAGAACAACCCGCTCTATGTCGGCGATCCCGGCGTCGGCAAGACGGCGATTGCCGAAGGTCTGGCCAAGCGCATCGTCGAAGGCGACGTGCCCGAAGTGCTGCAGGACGCCACCATCTTCGCGCTCGACATGGGCACGCTTTTGGCCGGCACCCGCTATCGCGGCGATTTCGAAGAGCGCTTGAAGCAGGTCGTCAAGGAGCTCGAGGATTATCCGGGCGCCGTGCTGTTCATCGACGAGATCCACACCGTGATCGGTGCCGGCGCCACCTCGGGCGGCGCCATGGACGCGTCGAACCTGTTGAAGCCGGCGCTGTCTTCGGGCGCCATCCGCTGCATCGGCTCGACCACCTACAAGGAGTTCCGCCAGTTCTTCGAGAAGGACCGCGCTCTGGTGCGGCGCTTCCAGAAGATCGACGTCAACGAGCCGACCATCGAGGACGCCATCGAGATCATGAAGGGCCTGAAGCCCTATTATGAGGAATTCCACAAGGTGAAGTTCACCAACGAGGCGATCAAGGCCTCGGTGGAACTGTCGGCGCGCTACATCAACGACCGCAAGCTGCCGGACAAGGCGATCGACGTGATCGACGAGACCGGCGCCTCGCAGATGCTGGTGCCGGAGGCCAAGCGCAAGAAGACGATCGGCATCAAGGAGATCGAAGCCACGATCGCCACCATGGCCCGCATCCCGCCGAAGACGGTTTCGGCCGACGACGAGAAGGTGCTGCAGGGTCTCGACATCGAGCTGAAGCGCGTCGTCTACGGCCAGGACACCGCGATCAGCGCGCTGACCTCGGCGATCAAGCTGGCGCGTGCCGGCTTGCGCGAACCGGAAAAGCCGATCGGCTCGTACCTGTTCTCGGGTCCGACCGGCGTCGGCAAGACCGAAGTTGCCAAGCAATTGGCTGCCTCGCTCGGCGTCGAGCTGATCCGCTTCGACATGTCGGAATATATGGAACGCCACACCGTTTCGCGGCTGATCGGCGCGCCTCCCGGCTATGTCGGCTTCGACCAGGGCGGCCTGTTGACCGATGGCGTCGACCAGCATCCGCATTGCGTACTGCTGCTAGACGAGGTCGAGAAGGCGCATCCGGACCTGTTCAACATCCTGTTGCAGGTCATGGACCACGGCAAGCTGACCGACCACAACGGCAAGCAGATCGACTTCCGCAATGTCATCCTGATCATGACCACCAATGCGGGCGCTTCCGATGCGCAGCGCGCGGCGATCGGTTTCGGGTCGACCAAACGCGAAGGCGACGATGTCGAGGCGATCAACCGGCTGTTCACGCCGGAATTCCGTAACCGTCTCGATGCGATCATCCCGTTCGGCTCGCTGCCGATCCCGGTCATCCATCAGGTGGTGCAGAAGTTCGTCATGCAGCTCGAGGCCCAGCTCTCCGAACGTGGCGTCACCTTCGACCTGTCGCCGGATGCGATCGCCTGGCTCGCCGACAAGGGCTATGATGAGCGCATGGGTGCGCGGCCGCTCGGCCGGGTGATTCAGGAGCACATCAAGAAGCCGTTGGCCGACGAGGTACTGTTCGGCAAGCTCAAGAAGGGCGGCACGGTGCGCGTCACCGTCGAGAAGAAGGAAACCGGCGAAACCGGCCTGAAGCTCGAATCGCTGGCCGACGAAGCGCCGGTGCAGCCGAAGCAGGAGCCGGAAGAGGCGCCGAAAGCCCGCAAGGCAGTGGCCAAGAAGCCTGTCGCCAAGAAGGCGGTGGCGCAAAAGCCTGAGCCCAAAGGCAAGGATGGTGGCAAGCGCAGCCTGGTGCCGCAACTGCCACGCAAGGGCTAAAAAGTTCGCCAATGAAAAAGGCCCCGGTGACGGGGCCTTTTTTCATGGCTGGCCGATTTGCCGAAACAGCGCCCCTGCTTTTCAGGTCAGATGCTTTCAGGTCAGGCGGCGACGCCGTCGGGTGCAAAGCGTGCCAGGAAGTATCCGCACGCCTTCCAGATGGCGATCGAGATCAGCACACTCGCATAGCCATCCACGGCATAGTGCCAGCCAAGGACGACCGAGCCGACCATGATGATTGCAGCGAATGTCCACATCAACAGACCAGCCAGCCGAGAGCGGCGTGTTGCATAAAGCGCGAAAAGCACCGCCATAGCCACATGCATGGACGGGAAGGCGGATATACCGAGACTGCCGGGGGTCGCCCCGATATAACCGCTCCACAAAATGTCCTGCGTGCTGAGCGCCCAGATAGGATAGGATCGATTGGCAGCAGTGAGTGCTTGCATCAGGGAATGATAGTCGCTGCCGAGCCCCAGCCGCTCGTAAAAGCACGGCCCTGCCGAAGACAGGCCCATCGCCAGGAAGAACCCCGCCAGTATCCACACAAGCATGAAGCTTATCAGGAACTGGTGGCGCAGCTTCGTGTCGTTGCGCGTGATGCAAGCGATGAAGACCGAGGCGATGAGGACGACGAACCAGGAATTGTAGGCCAGGTTGAATAGTCTGACCGCAAGCGGCGACTGGACGATAAACCATAGCCATTCATGGGGAGCTCGACCGAAATGCAGCGCCCGGTCGGCCTGAGCCAATGCGTGGTCCCATGCGAATGGCGAAAGGATCGCGACCGCCCCTTTCAACACACCGAAAGCGGATATGAGCGCGATGCTCGCAGCCAGACCATTGAGGCTGTTGGCGTTGCGCTCGGCGTTGCCGAAGAAGCTCCCCATCGATCTTAGAAAAGTGCCGAGCGGTTCAGGGTCCCGCTTGACGAGCGCAAGGTGAAAAAAGCTGCCGAGTGCGAAGGCACAGCCGCCTATCCAGAAAGCGAAGAGAAGGTATTGGGCGTAGTCAACCAGAACGCTGAAATCCGGCATGTTTCCGGTACGCAGGCCGACCGCGGCTGCCAAAAGCAAGGCAGCGATGGCCATCACGTGCAGCAGCCGGTGTCGCCGGTATGCGTCCGCCAGGATGCTCAGAAAGACTCGCCCGGCAATTGCCTTTGCCAACGGTTCTGATGTCGCAACCGAATTTCCCACGATTTTTGAAAACCCAAACGCACCACGGTACGGCAAGTTACCATGGCGTGGTTTGATACTTTCCTAACCGACGCGGTGGAATGTGCCTAAGCGCATCGCCTTGAGGCACACCAGCTTCAACCGTTCAGCACTGCCCGGATCTTGCCCGCGTTCTCAGCCAGCACTTCGGGCTTCTCCATCTGTCCCGTATGCGGCTTCAGCACGATGCCTTCGAACCGCGGGATGACATGGACATGCAGGTGATAGACGGTCTGGCCGGAGGCCGGTTCGTTGAACTGCAGGATGGTGACGCCGTCGGCGCCGAAAGCCTTCTTGACCGCCAGCGCAACCTTCTGGACGACCGTGAACAGCGGGCCGAGCGTCGCCGGATCGGCATCGAGCAGGTTGCGCGACGGTGCCTTCGGCACCACCAGCGTGTGCCCGGGCCCTTGCGGCATCACATCCATGAAGACGACCACAGCGTCATCCTCGTAGACACGGTGCGAGGGGATTTCGCCACGCAGGATCTTTGCGAAGATATTGCTGGGGTCGTAAGTCTCGGTCATGGCGGCGCTCCGGGAGTATGCTCCCGGTGTAGCGAAGCCGCCCCGGACCGACAAGCCAGGTCAGGCGAGATCGAYGATCCCCCCGTCAATCGGAGCAAACTGGGGCGAGGGGGCGGTGGCGGCTATTCCTCAAGATCCTTGCGGAACGGCGTGTGCTCTTCCAGAATTTCACCCATCCGCTCGACCTCGCGCCGCTCGCGCCGGAGATAGTCGGCCACAGCATTGCGCAGGCCGGGATGTGCGATGTAGTGCGCCGAATGCATGGTCACCGGACGGTAGCCGCGCGCCAGCTTGTGCTCGCCTTGTGCGCCCGCCTCGACCACCTTCAGCTTGCGCTCGATGGCGAAGTCGATGGCCTGGTGGTAGCAGACTTCGAAATGCAGGAACGGGTGGTCCTCGATGCAGCCCCAGTTGCGCCCGTAGAGTGCATCGGAGCCGATGAAATTGATGGCGCCGGCGATATAACGGCCATTGCGCTTGGCCATCACCAGCAGGATGTCGTCGGCCATGCGCTCGCCGATCAGCGAGAAGAACTTGCGGTTGAGATAGGGCCGGCCCCATTTGCGGCTGCCGGTGTCCATGTAAAAGGCGAAGAAATCGTCCCAGGCCTTTTCGGTCAGGTCCTTGCCGGTCAGCCGGTCGATCGAGATATCGTTGGCGAGCGCCTCGCGGCGCTCCTTCTTCATCGCCTTGCGCTTGCGCGACGCCAGCGTGGCGAGGAAATCGTCATAGGTCGAAAAGCCTTCGTTGAAGAAATGGAACTGCTGGTCGGTGCGGTGCAGGAAGCCGGCCGCCTCCAGCGTCTCGACGTCGCTTTCCTGCGCGAAGGTCACATGCGCGGACGAGACACCGAGCTTTTCCGTTACCGCCTTCAGGCCCGCCGCGAGACCGGCCTTTACAGTTGCGCTGTCCTCGCCCTTGCTGACCAGCAGGCGAGGGCCGGTGACCGGGGAGAATGGCAC
Organism: Mesorhizobium sp. P2_F5; assembly: GCF_056403715.1. NCBI lineage: Bacteria > Pseudomonadati > Pseudomonadota > Alphaproteobacteria > Hyphomicrobiales > Phyllobacteriaceae > Mesorhizobium > Mesorhizobium sp. P2_F5. Next base: position 96,568 of record NZ_JBFUEY010000018.1, read on the forward strand.
GGCGCATTGCAGTTTTGGATAGTAGTTGCCGCCGGCGCGTTCGAACGCATCCGACCAGCCATGGTCGAAGACATATTCGCCCTGGCTGTGCGATTTGAGATAGCAGGGCACCGCGCCCAGCAGTCGGCCGTCTGCGTTCTCCAGCCGGAGGTGATGGCCCTGCCAGCCGGTGCGCCGCACGGCGCAGCCGGAATCCTCAAGCGCGCTCAGAAAAGCGTATGAAACGAGAGGGTTATAGCCGTTTTCTGTGCCGCCGCGCGTGGTGCCGGCAAAGCCGTTCCACTCATCGCAGGTGAAGGCATTGATGCCAGCGGCGATGCGGATGGAAAACTCCGCATTCGCCGTTTGTCCATCGCCTTCGTCACCCTGATCCATGGGACTTATTTAAGCTCTGTCGGGGCCGCTACAAGTCACGTTTCAGACACTCCCGTCAGGCGACTTTGACCAGATCGGGTTCAAACCCTTCGAACGTCATCTGGTCAGCATATTTGAAGGTGAGATCGACTGCTGGCTGGTCGTGCACCGTCCAGGTGATGACGGGCATTTTCAGCTTTTCACGCACGAAGCTGACGAAGGGGTTCGGCAGGTCGCCCGCGGCATAAGAGGTGAAGGCGAGGTCGTGCGCCAGCATGGCGAAATGCGCCTCGATCAGCCTGATATCCTTGCCATAGGCCGTCAGCCCGCCCGGAATGCCCGGCGCGTCCTTGGGGAAATCACGGACCAGCCAATGGTCGAACGACATGATCGCCGCCTTGCCCTTGTAGCGCTTCAGCATCTTGCCGACGCTGGCCACCAGCCCTTCGTCATAGCCGGGAATACCCTTCAGTTCGACAACCATCGGCACGCGGCCGTCGACCAGGTCGAGCACTTCCTGCAGCGTCGGCACGTGGTCCTTGGTGCCGCCGATCCTGAGTGCAGCCAGTTCCGCCGCCGTACGCTGCCAGACGAAGCCGTCCTGGCCGGTGAGCCGCTTGAGGTCGCTGTCATGCATGATGACGGGGACGCGATCGGACGATAAATGCACATCGCATTCGATCGCATAGCCGCGCTCGGCGGCAGCAGTGAAGGCCGATAGCGTGTTCTCCCAGCGCGTCTTGTTCATGTCGTGAAAGCCGCGATGCGCCACGGGGCGGGCGGTCAGCCAGGAAAGGTCGGTCATAGCTCAGTCCCTGCTCATGCGACTTCGAAGATAGCTTCGATTTCCACTGCGGCATTGAGCGGCAGCGAGGCGGTGCCGACGGCTGAGCGGGCATGCTTGCCGCGTTCGCCAAGGACGGCGACCAGGAAATCGGAGGCGCCGTTGGCAACCAGATGCTGCTCGACGAAATCCGGCACCGAAGCAACGAAGACGGTGATCTTGACCAGGCGCTGGATCTTCTCGAGATCGCCAAGCGCTGCCTTGGCCTGAGCCAAAATGTTGATTGCGCAGTATTTTGCACCTTCCTTGCCGGCTGCCGTGTCGACGTCACGGCCGAGCAGGCCGCTTGCCTGCAGTTTGCCCTCCTTGAGCGGCAATTGGCCGGCGGTGAACAAAAGATTGCCGGACCTGCAATAGGGCACATAGTTCGCGGCCGGCGCTGCGGCGGCCGGTAACGTCACGCCGAGATCGCTTAGCCGCTTTTCGATTGTTTCACTCATGGTATTTCCCTATTGCTTGGAGACGCCGCGCTGGCCGGGGCCGAAATTGCTATTTTTGCCTCGCTTCCGCCACGACTTTTTTTAAGCTGGACCATCTTTCCCTGCGGCCTGCCATCAGCCGCGACGATCGGAGCCCCCTATGCGCGCAACGCGCCTTGCTTTCCACGCCGTTCTTGTCCCAGCGCTGTTCTCGATGGCTCCCGCCTTTGCCGTGCCGGCGCTGCAGGCGCATCGCGCCGTCTACGATCTTACCCTCAGCAAGGCGTCGGACCGTTCGGGGATCACCGGCATTTCCGGCCGCATGGTCTATGAGTTCAATGGCTCACCCTGCGAGGGCTATACGGTAAAATTCCGTTTCGTCACCCAGATCGTCACCGGTGACAACACCAGGCTGACCGACCAGCAGACGACCACTTTCGAGGACGCCGAAGGCAAGACCTTCTCATTCGTGACCAAATCCTTCGTCGACCAGAATCTCGACAAGGAGGTCAAGGGCACCGCCACGAAGGAGACCAAGGGCCTCAAGGTCGTAATCGACAAACCTGAGAAGAACAGCCTCGAACTCGCCGCCACCCAGTTCCCGACACAACACCTGGTCGAACTCATCGGCAAGGCCGAAAAAGGCGAGAACTTCTACGAAACCAGCCTGTTCGACGGTTCGGAAGATGCCAACAAGGTGATGACCACCACCGTTATCGTCGGCAAGAAGGCCGAGGGCGACAAGGCCGACCCCGAAGCGCCGGCGCTGGCCAAGCTCGCCGGCGACAAATACTGGCCGGTCGACATCGCCTATTTCGACGCGACTGACAAATCGGGCGAAGAGGTGCCGGAATACCGCATCAGCTTCAAGCTGCATGAGAACGGCATCACCCGTGACCTCACCATGGACTATGGCGAGTTCTCGATGACCGGCAAGCTGGTCAACCTGTCGCTGTTCGACCAGACCAAGCCTTGCCCGATCTCGAAGTAACAACAGGGCGGAGCTGGCCACGGCAGGCTTGATGGCGGTCTATGTCGATGCGGCGATCTGGAAGTGGGCCGGCCATCGCTGGTGCCACCTGATGGCCGACGATACGGACGAACTGCATCGTTTCGCCGCCGAGCTTGGCGTCAAGCGTTCGTCCTACCAGGGGCCGCCCAAGACATCGGCGCCTCACTATGACATAACCGGCTTCGAGCGCGACCGCGCGGTGCGGCTCGGCGCCATCGAATGCAGCCGCGAGGAGATCGTCGCGATCTTCCGGCGCGTGCGGGTACCCAACGGAAAGGGCCGATCGTGACAATAACGGCATTCCTGGCTTATTGCCTTGCCATCACCCTTGCCGCCGCGACGCCGGGACCGGCGATGTTCACGGTGATTACCAACGGCGTGTCGCGCGGCTTCCTGCGTGCGTTCGTCGCCGGAATTGGCATTGCCGCCGGCGATGCCGTGCTGGTCACCCTGGCCCTGCTCGGACTGGTAGCGCTGGCCCAGACTTTCGAATGGGTGTTTCTCCTATTGAAATACGCCGGTGCCGCCTACCTGATCTTTCTCGGCGTCAAGATGTGGCGGGCCGCCGCCGCGCAGTCTACCGCGCAGGGTATGCCTCAAACCAGATTGTCGCGGTCGTTCCTGCTTGGCGCATCCGTTGCGCTCGGCAATCCGAAAGCGATTCTGTTCCATGCCTCGATCATGCCGCTTATCCTCAACCTTGACACCATGACGTTTGCCGATGGCCTGCTGGTGGTCGCTGTGGTCGTTAGCGTCAACATTGTCACCATGGGCGTCTATGCGGCGCTGGCGGGCCGGGCGTCCGGCTGGTTCAGGACGCCCAAACGCATGCGGCTGATGAACAGGTTTGCCGGCAGCGCCATGATCGGCACCGGAGCACTGATTGCCGCACGCTGAGCGGTACAGCGCCTCACCGCTTGCGTTTGCAGCACTTCCCCTCTATATGCGCGCTCATTCCACACACGGACTTTGGTGTCTGCCCGGGAGAAATCCGGCTGAAACCTCCGGTGGCGTTCGAGGACAAAGTCCAAAAATGCCTGTGTCCGTGGAGGCTAACCGGAAAGGAACTTTGAATGGCACTGCCTGATTTCAGCATGCGCCAGCTTTTGGAAGCTGGCATTCACTTCGGCCACCAGACCCACCGCTGGAACCCGAAAATGGCGCCCTACATCTACGGCGCTCGCAACAACATCCACATCATCGACCTCTCGCAGACGGTGCCTTTGCTGCACCAGGCGTTGAAGCAGGTTTCCGACACTGTCGCCAAGGGCGGCCGCGTGCTGTTCGTCGGCACCAAGCGCCAGGCGTCGGACATCGTCGCCGACGCGGCGCAGCGTTCGGCCCAGTACTACGTCAACTCGCGTTGGCTCGGCGGCATGCTGACCAACTGGAAGACGATCTCGAACTCGATCCAGCGCCTGCGCAAGCTCGACGAGATGCTGGCCGGCGAAGCCCAGGGCCTGACCAAGAAGGAACGCCTGAACCTCGACCGCGAGCGCGAGAAGCTCGACAAGGCGCTGGGCGGCATCAAGGACATGGGCTCGACGCCTGACCTGATGTTCGTCATCGACACCAACAAGGAAGCGATCGCCATCCTCGAGGCCAAGCGCCTCGGCATCCCGGTCGTCGCCATCATCGATTCGAACTGCGATCCGGACAAGATCGACTTCCCGATCCCCGGCAATGACGACGCCGCGCGCGCCATCCAGCTCTATTGCGATCTGATCGCCAAGGCTGCCATCGACGGCATCGCTCGTCAGCAGGGCGCGCTCGGTGTCGACATCGGCGCCTCGGTTGAGGCTCCGGTCGAACCGGCGCTCGATCCGACCCCGGCGGCCGAGACCCCGGAAGCCTGACAGTCGAAGGCCGGTCCCGGCCTTCATCTTTCTAATATTTTGGCACGCTAAACGGACGCATCACCGAGTACCGGTGGTGCGTCGGTGCATTTAAAACAAAGAGGCGACAATGAGCATTTCGGCTGCACAGGTCAAAGAACTCCGCGACTTGACGGGCGCGGGCATGATGGACTGCAAGGCGGCGTTGACCGAGACCAACGGCAACATGGAAGAGGCCGTCGACTGGCTGCGCAAGAAGGGCATCTCCAAGGCCGACAAGAAGGCCGGCCGCACTGCTGCCGAAGGCCTGATCGGTGTCGACAATGGCGTGCGCGAGGCTGCTGTCGTCGAAGTCAATTCCGAGACCGACTTCGTCGCCCGCAACGCGGCTTTCCAGGAAATCGTCGCCAACGTCGCCAAGGTGGCGCTCGCCTATGGCACGACAGAGGCTGTGGCTGCCGCAAAGTATCCGGGTTCGGACAAGTCGGTTGCTGACACCATCAAGGATGCTGTCGGCACAATCGGTGAGAACATGGGCTTCCGCCGCTCGGCCAAGCTGACCGTTCCGCACGGCGCAGTCGCGACCTATGTCCACAACGCGGTTGCCGATGGCCTTGGCAAGCTTGGCGTGCTGGTCGCGATCGAGACCACGGGCAATGAGCATGCCGCCAACGCTTTTGGCCGCCAGGTCGCCATGCATGTCGCCGCCACCAACCCGATGGCGCTGACGGCCGAGCAGATCGATCCGGCTGCGGTCGAGCGCGAGAAGGCGATCTTCTCCGATCAGGCACGCCAGTCCGGCAAGCCGGAAGCGATCATCGAAAAGATGGTCGAGGGCCGCCTGCGCAAGTTCTACGAGGAAGTTGTGCTCCTGAAGCAAGCCTTCGTGCTCAATCCCGACATCACCGTCGAGAAGGCGCTGAAGGATGCCGAGAAGGAAATCGGCGCTCCGGCCAAGATCTCCGCCTATCTGCGCTTTGCGCTCGGCGAAGGCATCGAAAAGGAAGAGACCGATTTCGCGGCGGAAGTCGCGGCCGCGGTCAAGAAGTAACCTTTAGAAATAGCCCTGAAAGGGGCTTCCCAGCTCAGGCAACTCGGCCGGGTGTCCGCAAGGATGCTCGGCCGATTTCTTGTGCGGTGTCGATGAAGGCCCTGAGCTTCGGCGCCATTGACGCCCGGCGCGGGAAGTAAAGGAAGAGGCCGGGCTCTTCGATCGCCGTTTGCGGCAGGATCTGAACGAGACGGCCAGCGGCCAAGTCCGCGCGCACCAGCGGTTCGAACACATAGGTCAGCCCGACGCCGGCAAGCGCAAGGTCGATCGCGGCGAGCGAATCCGTTACGATGACAGTGCCCTTCGTCTCGACCACGACATCCTTGCCATCCTCGGTCAGGTCCCAGCGGTAGAGTGCACCGGAGCGGACGAGCCGGTAGCCGATGCAATTGTGGTTGGCGAGATCGGCCACGCTGCGCGCGCGGCCATGCCGGCCGACATAGGCGGGAGAGGCAACGATGACGGCCTTGAACGGTGGCGTCAGCCGAACCGTGACCATGTCCTGCGCGATCATTTCGCCCAGCCGGATGCCGGCGTCGAAACCTTCGCCGACAATGTCGATCAGCCCCTGGTCGGTGAGCAATTCGACCGTCACATCCGGATAGCGCTCCGCCATCGCCGCGACCACAGGCGTGACGGCAAGTGGAACCGCGATGTTGGGAACGTTGAGCCTGAGCAGGCCTGAAGGCCGGCCCTTGATGGCGCGGATGCGATCCATCCGCTCGGCAATGTCCTGAAGGGCAGGGGCCGCCGTCTCCACCAGCGCCTTGCCGGCTTCCGTCAATGAGACGCTGCGCGTCGTGCGCGCAAACAACGGCTGGCCGATGCGCTCCTCCACGAGGCGCACGGCGTGGCTGACCGCGGACGGGCTCATGCCGAGTTCGGCTGCGGCAAGCGCGAAGCCGCCGCGCCGGGCAACGGCGACGACAACAGGCAGATGGCTGAGCAGGTCCCGGTCCATTCATGCATGATATCGCATAGTCCATGCAAACAATGCAATCTTACCGATGCCAGCGTGGCGGGCCATATTGTGGTCAACACATCGGCGGCGGGCAGATGCACAAGGAGAAAAAACATGAACCCTTTGAAAAACGTAGCCTTCGCCGCAGGCCTTGCCCTGGCGCCGGCAGATGCCGGCGGCGCCGAGCCGTCCGGCTGGCGCGCGCTGGCCGACGAACGCGCCGTCATCCGTATCGCCGACGCCATTGACCGTGCCGTTGATGCGCAGGACTGGAAGCTTGCGCGTTCCTATTTCGCCGACCGTGTCACCGTCGACTTCAACAGCCTGTCGGGACAGCCAGCGGCCACCATCGCCTCCGACGATCTGATCGGCACCTGGGCCGGCAACCTCAGGGGCAGCAAGACGAGCCTGCATCTGCGCACCAACCACCAGGTGGTTCTTGAGGCGGATGCGGCCAGCGTCTCCTCCAACGGCTATGCCTGGAACCGGATGGAAGGCAATGGCGATCCGCTCTGGGAAGTCTGGGGCAATTACGAGCATCATCTGGTCTGCTCCGGCGCCGGCTGGAAAGTCGACGGCTTCATTTTCCGCGCCACGCATGAGCGCGGCAACCTCTGGGTCAAGACCACGCCCGGCCAATGAGCCGGCATCAAAAAAATCAGGATCGGAAAAAAACACCATGACCATGAACTACTACACGCTCGGCAACAGCGGTCTTAGAGTGAGCCGGCTGGCTCTGGGCACCATGACCTTCGGCACCGAATGGGGCTGGGGTGCGGACAGGGAGACGGCGCGCGCCATGGTCGACGCCTATGTCGACGCCGGCGGCAATTTCTTCGACACCGCCGATCTCTATACCGGCGGCACCGCCGAAACCTGGCTTGGTGAATTCATCGCCGAGCGCGGCTTGCGTGACAGAGCGGTGATCGCCACCAAATTCACCTTTAACGCGGAGCCTGGCAATCCGAATGGCGGCGGCAACGGCCGCAAGAACCTGATGCGCGCCGTCGACGCCTCGCTGAAGCGGTTGAGCACCGACTATATCGACCTCTATCTCCTGCATGTCTGGGACAGTCTGACACCGGCCGAGGAGGTGATGCGCACGATGGACGATCTCGTGCGCGCAGGCAAAATTCGCCATGTCGGCCTGTCCGATGTGCCGGCCTGGTATGCTGCCCGCGCGCAAACGATCGCCGAATTGCGCGGTTATGAGCCGGTGTCGGCCCTGCAGCTCGAATACTCGCTGGCCGAGCGTTCGATTGAACATGAATTCGTGCCGTTCGGCACCCGCCATGGCGCCGGTATCATGGTGTGGAGCCCGCTGGCCAGCGGGCTGCTCAGCGGCAAGTACCGGCCGATACAGGACGGCAATGCCGGTCGGCTCGACGGCTTCCGCAACACCACCCATCCGGGGTTCCGGAAATTTTCTGAGCGCAACTGGGCGATCGTGGCGGAACTCGAAAAGGTCGCCGCCGAGCTCGGGCGCAGCATGCCCCAAGTCGCCGTCAACTGGGTGGCAACGCAACCGGGCATCGCCACCGTGATCCTTGGCGCCACCAAACTGGCGCAGATGCAGGACAATCTGGCGGCGCTGGATTTCACGATTCCCCCCGAGCTTCGCGAGCGGTTGGATCACATCAGCAAGACACCGCCGCCATTCCCCTATTCCTTTTTCGGTTCCGAGATCCAGGCTCGGGTTACCGGCGGCGCCGTGACCGGCAACAAGCCAGCCGGCTATGCGCCGCCGCTGCTGGTCGAAGGCGACGCCGTCAGCATCACCAGCAACTGACAGACCGCGATAAGACAGGCGGAATTGGCGAGGGGCGGCCCGCGGGCATCGCGCCAGCGGCCGCGCCCGCGCCCGCGCGAGGGTGGCCTGCCCAGGCGCGCCACACGCAATAATGACGAGGTCCAGATGACGGCAAAGCCCCTCTATCGACGTGTCTTGCTGAAAGCGTCGGGCGAAGCATTGATGGGCGAGCAGCATTTCGGCATCGACGTCTCGGTCGTCGACCGCATCGCCGCCGATATCGCCGAAGCCCGCGCGCTCGGCATCGAGGTCGGCGTCGTCATCGGCGGCGGTAACATTTTTCGCGGCGTGGCGGTGGCGTCCAAGGGTGGCGACCGCGTCACCGGCGACCATATGGGCATGCTTGCCACCGTCATCAACTCGCTGGCGCTGCGCACCTCGCTGAACAAGATCGGCGTCGACGCCGTCGTGCTGTCGGCGATCGCCATGCCCGAACTGTGCGAGAGTTTTTCCCAGCGCCAGGCCACCGCCTATATGAACCAGGGCAAGGTCGTCATTTTCGCCGGCGGTACCGGCAATCCGTTCTTCACCACCGATTCGGCCGCGGCCCTGCGCGCCGCCGAGATCGGCGCCGACGCCCTGTTCAAGGGCACCCAGGTTGACGGCGTCTATTCGGCCGATCCCAAGAAGGATCCGAATGCGACCCGCTTCGAGCGCATCAGCCATGCCGAAGTCATCAACAAGGGGCTTTCGATCATGGATACCGCCGCAATTGCACTTGCGCGCGAAAACAACATCCCGATAATCGTCTATTCGATCCACGAAAAAGGTGGTTTCGGCGATATTCTGAGGGGCGGCGGCCGTTGCACGATCGTCGCCGACGAGTGATCCGGAGTATACTCTCCGGAACGGGGATCAGTTTTTCGAAAGCGGGCTATTCGGGCCCTAAGCAGTGAACCCGGGTCAAACGGGTCGAGGAGACTAAGATGAGTGGTGAGTTCGACGACCTCAAGCGGCGCATGGATGGCGCGATCGCGGCCTTCAAGCACGATCTGGCTTCGCTGCGCACCGGCCGCGCCTCCAGCAATCTGCTCGACGCCATCCAGGTCCAGGCCTATGGCACCACCATGCCGATCAACCAGGTGGCGAATGTGTCGGTGCCGGAGCCGCGCATGATTTCGGTTTCGGTCTGGGACAAGTCGATGGTCGGCGCTGTCGACCGCGCCATCAGAGAATCCAATCTCGGCTTCAATCCGATCGTCGATGGCACCAATCTCAGGATTCCGCTGCCCGAGCTCAACGAGCAGCGCCGCAAGGAACTGGTCAAGATTTCGCACGGCTACGCCGAGAACGCCCGCGTTGCGGTGCGTCATGTCCGCCGCGACGGCATGGACTTCTTGAAGAAAGCGGAAAAGGACGGCGATATCAGCGAGGACGATCAGCGCACGCGCTCCGATCAGGTCCAGAAGCTGACCGACGAGACGATCAGCACCATCGATCACCTGCTTTCCGATAAGGAAGCTGAAATTATGCAGGTTTAGGGTCGGCCCACACCGGCCCGAAAGCGAGACCATGGCAACGCCCGCGCATGTCGCGATCATCATGGATGGAAACGGACGCTGGGCCAAGGCGCGCGGCATGCCGCGGCTTGCCGGCCATCGCGCCGGCGTCGAGGCGCTGCGCAAGACGGTGCGCGCCGCGCCCGGTCTCGGCATTTCCTTCCTGACCGTCTACGCCTTTTCGTCGGAGAACTGGTCGCGGCCCAAATCCGAAGTCAGCGACCTTATGGGGCTTTTGAAGCTGTTCATTCGCCGCGATCTGGCCGAACTGCATCAGAGCGGCGTGCGCGTCAGGATTATCGGCGACAGGGCAGGGCTGCAGCCCGACATCAGGGGCCTGCTCGAAGAGGCCGAATCGCTGACCGCCCGCAATGAAGCGCTGACGCTTGTCATCGCCTTCAACTATGGCGGGCGCGACGAGATCGTGCGCACGGCGCGCAAGCTCGCAGCCGCTGTGGCGCGCGGCGAGATCGACAGCGAGGCGATCACGGCGGACACTTTTGCCGCCTCGCTCGACACCGCGGGCATTCCCGATCCGGAGCTGGTCATCCGCACCAGCGGCGAGCTTCGGCTGTCGAATTTCCTTTTGTGGCAGGCAGCCTATAGCGAGCTGGTCTTCCTGCCTTGCTACTGGCCAGATTTCAGCCGCGAACACCTGGCTGACGCCCTGCGCGATTTCGCTGGCCGGGAGCGCCGCTTCGGCGGGCTCGCCGCTCAAGATGTCGCCGCCTCGTGATCGGCGGCGGGATGAACAATCTTCAGCTTCGCATCGTCTCGGCGCTGGTGCTGGCCGCAGTAGCGCTTGGCCTGACCTGGTTGGGCGGGCTGTGGTTCCGCCTGCTTTGCGCCGGCATGGCGGCGGTCATCTTCTATGAATGGGCGCGCATGTCGCGCCCTGCGGCCGGTGCGGCCCTCGGATTCGTTCCAGAGGCGTTGCTTCTGGTTTTCGTCGGCGCCCTGATCGCCGGCGTGCCGGCGTTGTGGCTTCTGTCTCTTGTCCTGGCGATGGTCGTCGTTGCGGCCGTCGGCGCACGCGTGCGCGGAGCCGCGCAATGGGATGCCGCCGGCCTTGCCTACGCAGCGCTGTCCGGTCTGTCGCTGGCGCTGCTGCGCGACGGCGACCGTTCCGGCCTGGTCGCGATCCTGTTTTTGTTCGCCGTGGTCTGGGCGACCGACATCTTCGCCTATTTCGTCGGCCGCGCCGTCGGCGGTCCCAAGCTCGCGCCATCGATATCACCCGGCAAGACGCAGAGCGGTGCGCTTGGCGGTGCTGTCGGCGGCGTGGTCGCCGGCGTGCTTCTGGCTGCCGCCGCCGGGGCTGGCAACCTTGGCGTGCTTGCTTTGGTCGCATTGGTGCTGTCGATCGTCTCCCAGGCTGGCGACCTCTTCGAGTCCTGGGTCAAGCGCCGCCACGGCCGCAAGGATTCCAGCGCGTTGATACCAGGGCACGGCGGCGTCATGGACAGGGTGGATGGGCTTGTCGCGGCGGCTTTTGCCCTATACGTCATCGGTTGGATTTCGGCGGGCGCCGATCATCCGGCGCAGGGGCTTTTTCCGGCTTGAGCGGCATTTGACGGCGAAGAAATGGCGCACGCCACGGATTCGCCTGGATTGATGTCACAGTCGCGGCGTCACCTTTTCGCCGTGGGTGAATTTGAGGGCACGACTTGAACGAGATTCTTCACGCGTTTTTCAGCACGGAAGGCTTTGTCCTCGGCACACTGGTGCCGTTTCTGTTCGTGCTGACTGTCGTCGTCTTCGTGCACGAGATGGGCCACTACCTCGTCGGCCGCTGGTGCGGCATCGGCGTAAAAGCCTTCGCGATCGGCTTCGGCCCCGAGCTTTTCGGCTTCAACGACAGCCACGGCACGCGCTGGAAGCTCTGTGCCATACCGCTCGGCGGTTATGTCAAATTCGTCGGCGACATGAGCGTCACGTCGAGCCAGCCCGGCACGGAAGATCTGGACAAGCTGACCGATGCCGAACGCGAAGTTGCCTTCCACACCCAGCCGATCTGGAAACGCGCGGCCACGGTGTTTGCCGGGCCGCTATTCAACTTCTTGCTGACCATCGCCGTCTTCACCGTGATGTTTTCCCTCTATGGCCGCCCGGTGCTGGAGCCGATGGTGGCTCAGGTCACCGCCGGCAGTCCGGCTGAAAAGGCCGGCATTTTGCCCGGCGACCGATTCGTCGCCGTCAACGGCAGCAAGGTTGAGACCTTCGCCGACGTCCAGCGCCTTGTGCAGGGTCGCGCCGGCGATTCGCTCACCTTTACAATGCTGCGCGATGGCAAGGAGATTACCGTCACCGCGACGCCGGAGTTGATGGAACAGCAGGACGCGCTGGGCAACAAAACCAAGGTGGCCGTCATCGGCGTCGTCAACAACAAGGAGCTCGGTCAGCCAAGGGTGATCACCTACAGCCCGATTGGCGCGCTGGGAGCGGCGGTCGAGCAGACGGGGCAGGCCATTCAGGGCACGGGTCACTTCCTGCAACGTTTTGTTGTCGGCCGCGAGGACAAATGCCAGCTGGGTGGCCCGATCAAGATCGCCAAGATGTCGGGGCAGGCGGCCAAACTCGGCTTCGAATGGCTCGTGCAACTTGTTGCATTGCTGTCAGTCGGGATCGGAATTCTGAACCTTTTGCCGATTCCCCCCCTCGACGGCGGCCATCTCCTGTTCTACGCCATCGAAGCCGTTTTCCGACGTCCGGTATCGGAGCGGATGATGGAAATGGGGTACCGGGCCGGCCTCTTTCTGGTGCTGGGATTTATGGGCTTCGTTTTCTGGAACGATCTGTTTGGGTGCTGAAATCATGAAGAAATTCGGCTTCGGCACCGGCAATGTTGAGACGCCGTTTACCATGCACGGGGGTATGCGTGACGCGAAAGCCACGCATCAGGGTTAAGTAATTACAAATTAACCAGAAGCCTTGCGTGTAGGGAAAATCCGGTTAATACGGTAGGGGAAATTACCGCACGTCCGGTTTTCTCGCCGTGGGGACTTCGAGAAAAGGTACAAAAGCCCGATGAAGGCAGCATCCAAGTTTTTGAGCGCCGCGTCCGCGGTGGCTATGTCCGCCGCTCTGGTTGTGCCAGGCGCGCTCGCAGTGCAGTTCGTTGCCACATCTGCGGCGCAGGCAGCCGTTGTCTCGAGAGTCGAGGTCAGCGGTAACCAGCGTGTCGACGCCGACACCATTCGCAACTACATCACGATCAAGCCGGGCAAGGCGTTTTCAAGCGCCGACATCGACGATGCCGTCAAGGCGCTGTTCGGCACCGGCCTGTTCTCGGACGTTCAGATCAATCAGGTCGGCTCGACGCTGGTGGTCAAGGTTGCCGAATATCAGGTGGTGAACCAGGTTCTGTTCCAGGGCAACAAGAAGCTCAAGGACAATGCCTTGGCAGTTGCGGTGCAGTTGAAGCCGCGCGGCACGTTCTCGCAGGCAACGCTGGATTCCGATGTCGAGGCGGTCAAGGCCGCCTACAGGCGAATCGGCCGCGATGATGCTGCAGTCACCACGCAGATCATGGATCTCGGCGACAACCGCGTGAACGTGGTCTTCAACATCAACGAAGGCGGTCGCACCAAGATCGCCGCAGTGAATTTTGTCGGCAACAGCGCCTATTCAAGCCGCCGCCTGTCCGATGTCATCGCCACCAAGCGCTCGGGCATCCTGTCCTTTGTGCTGCGCGACGACGTCTATGACGAGGACAAGCTGCGCGCCGACCAGGAGACGCTGCGTCGCTTCTATTACAATCACGGCTATGCCGACTTCCAGGTGGTCTCCGCCGTCGGCGAGCTCGACGACACGACCAACCAGTACACGGTCACCATCACCGTGCAGGAAGGCGACCGCTACACATTCGGCGACGTCAGCGTCGAGAGCACCATTCCCGAAGTCGACTCGAAGTCGCTGGAATCGGTGGTCCAGACCCACAAGGGCGACGTCTACAACGCCAAGGATGTCGAAGACACGATCATCGCGCTGACCGAGAGGGTCGCGGGTTCGGGCTATGCCTTCGCCCAGGTGACGCCGCGCGGCGACCGCAACTTCGAGAATCACACCATTTCGGTCGTCTATACGATCGACCAGGGCACCAAGGCCTATATCGAGCGCATCGAGATTCGCGGCAACGATCGCACGCGCGACTATGTCATTCGCCGTGAATTCGACGTCAGCGAAGGCGACGCCTTCAATCAGGTTTTGATCCAGCGCGCGAAGAAGCGGCTGGAAGCGCTGGATTATTTTGAGAAAGTCGACATCTCGACTGTTCCCGGCTCCGAGCCTGACCAAGTCGTGCTCGTGGTCGATGTGGTCGAGAAATCGACCGGCGAGTTCTCGGTCGGCGCCGGTTATTCGACCGGTGGTGACACCGCGGGTCCGTCCGTCGAAGGATCGATTGCGGAGCGCAATTTCCTCGGCCGCGGCCAGTACATCAAGGTCTCGGCCGGCGGCGGCAAGAATTCGCGCGACTACAGCCTGTCCTTCACCGAGCCCTATTTCCTCGGGCGCCGTATCGCAGCGGGTTTCGACATCTACCAGCAGACCCGGAATTATTCGCACTACGACAGCGAGACGCTGGGCGCGACGGTTCGTTTTGGTCTGCCGATCACCGACAACATCTCTACTCAGCTGGCTTATAATATTGCCCAGGAGAAATATGAATTCTCCGACAGTTGCGATGGAAGCACCGATCCGAACAGCCCTGACCTAGACTGCGACGTCTCTCAGGCAATCATCGATGGTGTGGAGCAAAGCCCGTGGATCAAGTCGTCGGTCAGTCTCGGCTTGGTGTACAACACCATCGATGACATGAAGAACCCGCATGAGGGTATCTATGCCACCACGACCGTGGAAGTGGCGGGCCTGGGTGGCGATGCCAAGTTTGTCAAGGTCACCGGGCGCGGAAGTGTCTACCAGACGCTTTCAGAGCAACTTGATCTGGTGGGGCTGATCTCCGGCGGCGCTGGTCATGTCGAAGGCTATGGCGGTGACGGTCTGCGCGTCTTCGACCATTTCCAGAGCAGTGACCGAATGATCCGCGGTTTTGCCTATGGCGGCATTGGACCGGTAGCCTCCGACAATAACGACGACCATCTCGGCGGCGTCACTTATTTCAACGCGTCGGCGGAAGCGCAGTTTCCGCTGCCGGTCATCCCGGAAAGTTTTGGCCTGCGTGGCGCGGTCTTCGCCGACGCTGCAACGCTCTATGGCAACAAGATCAAAGATCAGAGCCTGGTCGACCAGTCGAGTGCCGACATGAATTTGCGCGCGTCGGTCGGTGTTGGCCTGATGTGGGCATCGCCCTTTGGCCCGATCCGCATCGACTACGCGATCCCGGTCAAGAAAGAGTCGACCGACGACGTGCAGGAATTCAACTTCGGCATTTCGACCCGCTTCTGATGCGCGGGTAACGATGCTTCCGGGCCGTTGGGGTCCGGAAGAGAACTGATCCGACCTAGCTGGATATTGCTTCTGGAATGACCGATCCGGTGTTCTTCGCGCCATCACGCCGGTATACGGCCGGCGAAGTCGCGAATCTGACCGGCGCGGCGCTCGTCGATTCCGACCTTGCCAATATATCGATCGATGCGTTGGCGCCAGCCAACGAAGGCGGCGAGGGTGCGCTCGTCTTCGTCGACGGCAGGCGCAATTTCGCGCTGATGCAGTCGCTGAAGGCGGCGGCCGTGCTGTGTCCGGCCGAATTTGCAACCAAGGCGCCGGCCGGCATTGCGGTTCTGGTCCATCCTCGGCCGCAACAGGCTTTCGCCATGGTCGGCCGGCTGCTGTTCCCGATGGCGGCCACTCCGGGACCGATGACCAGCGAAACCGGGGTCTCGCCGCAGGCTCACGTCGATGCCTCCGCGCATATCGAGGCCGGTGCCATCATAGAAGCCGGAGCAGTCATCGGCCCACGCGCTTCTATCGGCAGCGGAACCGTCATTGCGCCCCACGCCGTTATCGGCCCCTCCTGCCAGATCGGCCGCGACGGCTATGTTGGTCCGGGCGTCAGCGTCCAGTATGCGCTGATCGGCAACCGCGTCATCATCCATGGTGGCGCCCGCATCGGCCAGGACGGGTTCGGGTTCGTCGGCGGCGCCAAAGGGCCCGAGCGTGTGCCGCAGATCGGCCGCGTCATCATCCAGGACGATGTTGAAATCGGCTCGAACACGACAGTCGATCGCGGCGCCATGTCGGATACGGTCATCGGCCAGGGCACCAAGATCGACAATCTGGTGCAGATCGCCCATAACGTTCGCATCGGCCGCAATTGCATTATAGCCGGGCTTTCGGGTATTTCCGGCTCCGTCGTCGTCGGCGATGGTGTCACCATGGGCGGCGGCGTCGGGCTTGCCGATCATTTGACCATAGGATCGGGAGCCAAGCTTGCTGCGAGAAGCGGGTTTATGAGCAACGTGCCGGCGGGCGAGATCTGGGGAGGCTATCCGGCGCAGCCGATGGCGGAAGCCATGCGCGAGATTGCCATGCTGCGCAAGCTTGCCAGGACGCGCAAGCAGGGCGAGGGGGGAAGTAGCTGAGATGGTGCCTGCGACGCTCGAAGCGGTCGATATATTGGGGTTGATGAAGCTTTTGCCGCATCGCTATCCCTTCCTGATGATCGACCGCATCATCGAGATCGACGGCAACGACTCGGCCATCGGCATCAAGAACGTGACCATCAATGAGCCGCATTTCCAGGGCCATTTCCCGGACCAGCCGGTGATGCCGGGCGTGCTGATCGTCGAGGCCATGGCGCAGACGGCTGGTGCGATCTGCATTCGCAGCCTCAACACGGAAAAGCCGTCACTGGTCTATTTCCTGACCATCGACAACGCGAAATTCCGCAAACCGGTCGTTCCGGGCGATCAGCTGAAGATCCACGTCAAGAAAATCAAAATGCGCGGCAACCTGCTCAAATTCGCCTGCGAGGCCATGGTGGAAGGCGCAAAGGCCGCCGAAGCCGAGATCTCGGCTATGATGGTTACCGGCTGACGGTTCGAAATGCTCATGAAAATACAGACTTCAATCCATCCCTCGGCCGTTATCGAGGCCGGTGCCCAAATCGGCGACGGCGCCTCTATCGGGCCTTTCTGCTACGTCGGCACTGACGTCGTGATCGGTGACCGCGTCGAACTGGTCAGCCATGTCTCGGTGCTGGGTGCTACCACCATCGGCGCTGGGACCAAGGTTTATCCGATGGCGACACTGGGTGGGCCGCCACAAAACACCAAGCACAAGGGCGGCCGCACTACATTGGTTATCGGCCAGAACTGCACGATCCGCGAAGGCGCGACCATGCATCTCGGCACCGATTCCAGCCGTGGCGAGACGACCGTCGGCGACAATGGCAATTTCCTTGCCTATGCTCACATTGCTCATGACTGCGTCGTCGGCAACAACGCCACCTTTGCCAATGGCGCCACGCTGGGCGGCCATTGCGAGGTCGGCAACAATGTCTATATCGGCGGCCTCACGGCCGTTCATCAGTTTGTCCGTATCGGCGACAACGCCTTTCTCGGCGGCTGCTCGGCAATCGTCGGCGATGTCATCCCCTACGCCATTGCCGTCGGCAACCGCGCCAGCCTGCGCGGCCTCAACATCATCGGCCTGAAGCGCTCCGGCCTGCCGCGCGCCGAAATCCAGGTGCTGCGCAAGGCTTACAAGACGATCTTCGACCGCTCCCGCACCGTCGGCGAAAACATCGAATTCGCCAAGGCCGAGTTCGCCTCGTCGCCGACCGCCATGAAAATCATCGATTTCATCACCAGTCGCGGCAAGCGGCACTATGCCGTCCCGTCGCTTAAAGGTGGCGCCGGCGACGATGCCGATGACGAAGACTGAGGCCAGCTCAACGGGCCTCGATCTCGCGCCGGACGCCAGGGTCGGCATCATTGCCGGCGGCGGCAGCCTGCCGGTCGAAGTTGCCGCCGGCCTAGCAGAGGCCGGGCATCCGCCCGTCATTATCCTGGTCGACGGTCAGGCCGACCGTCAGTCCGAGCTCACAATCTACGAGCATGAAAGCCTCGCCCTTGAAGACATCGGCTCGCTGGTTGCGTTGCTGAGGCGGCGACGGATCACCCATCTTGTGCTTGCCGGCGAGATCAGGCGCCGGCCGCGGCTGGTCGACATGCGCCCGAGCCTTGGGCTACTGGCCCTGATACCCTCGGTCGCCATGGCGCTTGCGCGCGGCGATGACGGCCTGTTGAAGATATTGACCCGCGGCCTGGAGTCGCGCGGCGTCAAAGTTGTCGGCGCGCATGAGGTCGTGCCCCGGCTTGTCGCGACTGAGGGGCCGCTGACCAAGGCAGTGCCGCGAAAGTCTGACTGGAGCGATATTACCGCGGCACATGCCGCGGCAAAGGCCATCGGCGCGCTCGACATCGGCCAGGCGGCGATTGCCATCGGCGGCCGCGCGATCGCCCTGGAAGGCGTCGAGGGCACCCATGGACTGCTCGAGCGGACGCAGCAGCTGCGCAGTCACGGCAGGCTCGCCGGCAAGAGCCGCGGTGTCCTGGTCAAATGTGCAAAGCCCGGCCAGGAGTTGCGTGCCGATCTGCCATCCATTGGCCCCCAAACGGTCGAGGCAGCACACGCCGCCGGACTTGCCGGCATTGCCGTCGAGGCCGGCCGTTCGCTGATCCTTGAAGGTCCTGTCGTTCTCGCGCGCGCCAATGCGCTCGGGCTGTTCGTGTATGGCCTTCCGTCCGCGGAGCCTGGCCATGGCAGTTGAGAAGCCGCTGAAGATCGCCATCGTCGCCGGCGAAGAGTCCGGCGACTTGTTGGGCGCTGACATCGTGCAGTCGCTGAAACGCATGACCGGCCGCGATATCAGGCTGGTCGGCATTGGCGGGCGGCATCTGCAGGCGCTCGGACTGGTGCCGCTGTTCGACGGGGCCGAGATCGCGCTGATGGGGCTCAGCGCCATCCTGCGCGACCTGCCGCGCCTGATGCGGCGCATCAGCCAGACGGCAAGTGCCGTTGCCGCTGAAAAACCCGACTGTCTCATCACCATCGACAGCCCGGATTTTTCGCTGCGCGTTGCCAAAAAAGTCCGTTCCGCCGACCCCTCGATCCCGATCGTCCACTATGTCTGCCCGAGCGTCTGGGCGTGGCGGCCGGGCAGGGCGGTGGCGATGAAGCCCTATGTCGACCACATATTGTGCATCCTGCCTTTCGAGGTGAAGGAACTTAGCCGCCTCGGTGGCCCGCCCGGCACCTATGTCGGACACCGCCTTACGCAAGATCCGGGCGTGATGAGCGCGGCCAGGGCGCAAGCCCAGCCACGCGACCTCTCGGGTGACCGCGTCAAGACGCTGCTCGTCCTGCCCGGCTCGCGGCGCGGCGAGGTGAGCCGGCTTATCGAACCGTTCGGCGAGACGGTCTCGGCCCTGCGGGCGCGCGGACACCGCCTGCGCCTGCTGTTGCCCACGGTGCCGCATGTCGCCGAGTTGGTCAGGACGTCGGTGGCGCGCTGGGATGAAAAGCCTGAGATCATCCTCGATGCGGAGCGCAAATGGCAGGCCTTCGGCAAGGCCGATGCGGCGCTGATTGCTTCGGGAACGGTATCGCTCGAACTGGCACTGTCTGATGTGCCGATGATCTCATGCTACCGGCTCGATCCGGTGATGCGCATGGTCCAGGGGCTGGTCACGGTGTGGAGCGCCGCCTTGCCCAATCTGATCGCCGACCAGACGATCGTGCCGGAGCACTACAACCAGTATGTGCGGCCGCGTTATCTGGCGCGGCAGCTTGAGGCTCTGTTTTCAGACACAGCCTATCGCACCTGGCAAAAGGACGGCTTTGCCGAAGTCGCCAGGCGCATGGCCACCGACAAGCCCTCCGGCGACATTGCCGCGGATGTTGTTCTTCGCCACATCAAGCTTCGTCACTCCAACTAAAAAGCGCCCTTGCGGGCGCTTTTTGCAGTGTTATGGCGAAAGCCGGATACGGCTTTGATCAGCGCTTGGCGATCGGCACGTAGTCGCGTTCCGGCGCGCCGGTATAGAGCTGGCGCGGGCGGCCAATCTTCTGGTGCGGATCCTCGATCATTTCCTTCCACTGCGCGATCCAGCCGACGGTGCGGGCGACCGCGAACAGCACGGTGAACATGGTGGTGGGGAAGCCCAGCGCCTTCAGCGTGATGCCGGAATAGAAATCGACATTCGGATAGAGCTTCTTTTCGATGAAGTAGGAATCGGTCAGCGCGATCTTTTCCAGCTCCATGGCGATGTCGAGCAGCGGATCGTCCTTGATGCCGAGTTCGCCCAGCACCTCATGTGCCGTCTTCTGCATGATTTTCGCGCGAGGATCGTAGTTCTTGTAGACGCGGTGGCCAAAACCCATCAGGCGGAACGGATCGTTCTTGTCCTTGGCGCGGGCGATGAATTCCGGGATGTGGTCGACATGGCCGATTTCGCCCAGCATGTTGAGCGCCGCCTCGTTGGCGCCGCCATGTGCCGGGCCCCACAGGCAGGCAATGCCGGCGGCAATGCAGGCGAACGGGTTGGCGCCCGACGAACCGGCAAGACGCACCGTCGAGGTGGACGCGTTCTGCTCGTGGTCGGCATGGAGGATGAAGATGCGCTCCATGGCGCGCGCCAGCACCGGATTGATCTTGTATTCCTCGCACGGCACCGCAAAGCACATATGCAGGAAGTTGGCGGCGAAGTTCAGCTCGTTCTTCGGGTAAATGAAGGGCTGGCCGATATGGTATTTGTAGGCCATGGCCGCGATCGTCGGCATCTTGGCGATCAGCCGCATCGAGGCGACCATGCGTTGATACGGGTCCGAAATGTCGGTGGAGTCGTGATAGAAGGCCGACAGCGCGCCGACCACGCCGCACATCACAGCCATCGGATGCGCATCGCGGCGGAAGCCGGTGAAGAAGCGCGACATCTGCTCATGCACCATGGTGTGGCGCGTCACCCGGTAGTCGAAATCGTCCTTTTGCGCCTTGGTCGGCAGTTCGCCGTAGAGCAGGAGGTAGCAGACTTCGAGGAAGTCGCCATGCTCGGCCAGCTGGTCGATCGGATAGCCGCGGTGCAGCAGGATGCCGGCATCGCCGTCGATGAAGGTGATCGCCGACTCGCAGCTCGCCGTCGAGGTAAAGCCAGGGTCGTAGGTAAAGGCGCCGGTGGTGCTGTAGAGCGCACCGATGTCGATGACGTCAGGCCCGACCGAACCGCTTCGCACCTTGAGTTCGTGCGTCTTGCCGGCCAGTTCGAGCGTGGCAGTCGACGGGTGCGTCGTCTTGCTGCCGGTTTCCAGTTTTGTCGCAGCTTCGCTCATTCTCAAACTCCTTCATGTTCCTCATGCCGGCAAGGCAATTCCTGCAAACGACACGTCGAAATCACCGGAATGCGCGAACTCGCCACCGCATTTTGGGAGGTGCGTGCCAGATTGGGCCAGGGCCTAATGTTGCACTGCGAAACGCGCCTTTCAATGCCAATCTTCTTGGGCCAGCTCGCTCCTAATCGATTTGATCCGCAATCCGCGCCAGGCTTTCCTCGCGGCCGAGCACGGCAAGCACGTCGAACACGCCGGGCGAGGTGCTGCGGCCGGTAAGGGCTGCTCTCAGCGGTTGGGCCACCGCGCCAAGCTTGTGACCGCCGGCCGTCGCGAACTCGCGCACAGCGGCTTCCGCCGCTGCGGCCGTCCATTCACCTGAAACCGTCTGCAAAGCCGCGTGTGCCCCGCGCAGGATCGTACGCGCATCGGCATTGAGAAGCGCTGCCGCCTTCTCGTCGATCGGCAGCGGCCGCTCGACGAACAGGAAGCCGGCGCCATCGGCCAGTTCCACCAGCGTCTTGGCACGCTCCTTCAGGCCAGGCAGGGCGGCCAGCAACTGCACTTTCCTGATGTCGTCGAGGCGGGCGGCGAGCGTCGGGCCGCCTTCGATATAAGGCAGAGTGGCGACGAAGATGTCGAGCAGTGCTCTGTCGTCCATCTTGCGCATATGCACGCCGTTCAGTGCATCGAGCTTGGCGAAGTCGAAACGCGCCGCACCCTTGTTGACGTCGCCAATGTCGAACCAGGCGATCATGTCCTTGATCGACATCACCTCGTCGTCGCCATGGCTCCAGCCGAGCCGCGCCAGATAGTTGAGCAGTGCCTCGGGTAGATAGCCCATGGCGCGATAGGCCTCGACGCCGAGGGCGCCATGCCGCTTCGACAGTTTGGCGCCGTCGGCGCCATGGATCAGCGGGATGTGCGACATGGACGGCACCTCCCAGTCCATGGCGTTGTAGATCACCGTCTGGCGCGCGGCATTGGTCAGATGGTCGTCGCCGCGAATGATGTGGGTGACGCCCATGTCGTGGTCGTCGACGACAACAGCATGCATGTAGGTCGGGACGCCATCCGAACGCAGGATGATGAAATCGTCGAGATCCTTGTTGGGGAAGCGCACCTCGCCCTGCACGCGGTCGTGCACCACGGTCTCGCCCTCGGTCGGCGCCTTGATGCGGATGGCGCCCCTGACGCCGGCGGGCCCCTCGGAGGGGTCGCGGTCGCGCCACGCGCCATTGTAGCGTGGCGGCAGGCTCTTGGCGCGTGCCGCCTCGCGCATCGCCTCGAGCTCGGCTGGCGTTTCGTAGGCGTAATAGGCCTTGCCCAGGCGGACCAGTTCCTCGGCCACCTCGCGGTGGCGCGGCGCACGCTCGAACTGCGAGACGGCCTCGCCATCCCAGGACAGGCCGAGCCAGGTCAGCCCATCCAGAATGGCCTGGGTTGCCGCGGCGCTGGAACGTTCGCGGTCGGTATCCTCGATGCGCAGCGCCATCGTGCCGTCGGTGTGCTTGGCGTACAGCCAGTTGAACAGCGCCGTGCGCGCGCCACCGATATGCAGATAGCCGGTGGGCGAGGGGGCAAAACGGGTGACCACCCTGTTGGACATGGCAATTTTGTTGGACATGGCAATTCTCGGGCAAAGCTGGAAAGTGGGGCGTGATCGCGCGGACTTTCGCGCTTTGCGCGTTCATGTAGCATAGGAGGTCTGGGGCGCAAGGGGCAGACCCGATGGCTGGACGTGGCCGGGGCACGGATCAAGGCGAGGGCGCTGCGACAAGCGTCAACGAACGCTCCCTGTTTGCCGACAGCCCCAATGCCGAGCCGATCCCCGTCGCGCTGCCCGAGACGCGACCTGGCCTCCGGCCTTTGTCTCCGGATGATGCCACGCCGGTGCCGGTCGTCGCACCGGGATCTGCTGTCCGTCTGCGCAAACTGCTTCGCCGTTCGTCATGGCCTGCAATCCGCCGCAGCCTTGCCGTGGCCGCCGGTACGGAACTCGACCGCGGTGTTGCCTTCCTGCTGGTGCCGGTTTTCCTGGCGGCCGGCGTCATTGCCTATTTCTCGCTGGCCAGTGAGCCGGGCTTTGCCCAGCCAATCGCCATTGTGGTGCTGACGACATGCTGTGCTGTTGTCACGCGGTCGTGGCCGAGGGCGCATCTGTGCTTTATGGCCGCGATGCTGTGCGCGCTCGGCGTCGTTGCCGCCAAGGTCGAGACCTGGCGCGCCGGAACGCAGATGCTTGGCTCCGAGATCCAGACAAGGCTGACCGGGCGCGTCGTCAGCTTGGAGGAGATGGAGAACGGCCGCGTGAGGCTGACGCTCGACGTGATTTCGACCGCTCGCCCCAAGCTGCGCTACGCGCCGGAGCGGGTCAGGCTCTCGGCGCGCACTGTTCCCGCCGATATGACCGCCGGCTCCCTGATCACCGGCTATGCCAGGCTGTTGCCGCCGACCGGTCCGGTGCGGCCGGAGAGCTATGATTTCTCCTTCGACAGCTATTTCACCGGCATCGGCGGCAGCGGCTTCTTTCTCGGCAATCCCAAAACCATCGTCGCGCAGGGACCGCCACCGCCGACCGCACGGCTCTCTTCGGCGATCGAGAATGCGCGCGAGAGTATTGCCGACCACGTCCGCAGCAAAATCGGCGGCGCCGAAGGCGAGATTGCCGCGGCGCTCATTGTCGGCGTGCGCGCCGGCATCCCGGATGAGGTCAACGAGGCGATGCGGCGCACCGGCATCTACCACATCATCTCCATTTCGGGCCTGCACATGGCGCTGGTTGCCGGCACCATCATGGCGTTGCTGCGGGGCGCCTTTGCGCTGTTTCCGGATTTCTCCTCGCGCCGGCCGGTGAAGAAATATGCGGCCGCCGCAGCGCTTGTCTCCATCGCTGCCTATCTCGTCATTTCAGGCATCGTGGTTGCCGCCGAGCGCAGCTTCATCATGCTGGCGGTCATGCTTGTCGCGGTGTTGTTTGATCGCGCGGCGCTCACCATGCGCAATCTGGCGATCTCGGCCATCGCCGTCATCCTGGTGTCGCCGCATGAAGTGGTCGGCCCCAGCTTCCAGATGTCGTTTGCCGCAACCGCCGCGCTTGTCGGCGCCTATGCCGGCTGGGCCGACTATCGCGCCGACAAGGTGAGACCGCCGCCGGCGAAACGCTCCTTTGTCAGCTTCCTGTCGCGAAAATTCCTGCTGGCCATGGGCGGTCTCGCCATGACCTCGATTATCGCTGGCAGTGCTACCTTGCTGTTTGCCATCTGGCATTTTCAGCGCGTGTCGCCGCTCAGCCTGCTCGCCAATCTCACTGTGATGCCGATCGTGTCGTTGATCGTCATGCCCTTTGCCGTGCTTAGCGCGCTGGCCATGCCATTCGGCGCCGACGGGCCATTCCTATATGTGATGGGCAAGGGCCTGACGGCGATGATCGCCATATCGGCCTGGATTTCCGAGCGCTCGCCGGTCGATGCCGTCGGGCTGATCTCCATCCGCTCGGTGCTGCTAGTGGCGGTCGCCCTCGTTATCGCCACCATGGCGACTACCTGGCTCCGGCTCGCAGCCGTGCCTTTCGCACTGGCCGGCCTGTTGACGGTGCCGCAGGTGCGCACGCCTGACGTGCTCATTTCCGAAGATGCGCATCTGGTGGCCATGCCGATCGGCGGCGGCGAGCTCGCTCTCAATCGCGAACGCTCGAACGAATTCACCACCGACAATTGGAAACGCGCACTGAGAGCCGAAACCATTATCCCGCCTGAGATTTTCGAGGCAACAGATACGCGGTTCGATCTCGATCCGCTCGACTTGCCGCCAGGCGCGCCCTTCTATTGCAGGGGCGATCTCTGCATTGCGCGGCATCCATCCGGCGCCATCATCGCGCTGGCGAAGGATCGCAACGCGGCTCGGCCGGCTTGTGCTTTTGCGAGCCTGATCGTCATCGACGATGCCGCCGCCTACAATCCGTGCCGCGACCCGCTGGTGCTGGTCGTGACGAAGAAACAGCTTGCACGCAACGGGAGTGCCGCCGTCTTCTTCGATCCACAATCGGCCGCGACAGCGCCAACGATCCGCTTTGCCGTCGACAAGCCGTATCGCCCC
Source organism: Mesorhizobium sp. P2_F5 (assembly GCF_056403715.1). Lineage (NCBI taxonomy): Bacteria > Pseudomonadati > Pseudomonadota > Alphaproteobacteria > Hyphomicrobiales > Phyllobacteriaceae > Mesorhizobium > Mesorhizobium sp. P2_F5. Next base: position 121,740 of record NZ_JBFUEY010000018.1, read on the forward strand.
TGGCACGAGCAACGCCGCTTCTCACGCGAAGCGCGTGGTCTGCCGCCTTACAAGCAGCGCGAAAAGTACAAACCTGAGCCGGCTCAGTAGCGCCGGATCAACCCGACCAGCTTGCCCTGCACCTTGACCCGGTCCGGACCGAAGATGCGGGTCTCATAGGCCGGGTTGGCGGCTTCCAGCGCGATCGAGGCGCCCTTGCGGCGGAAGCGTTTCAGCGTCGCTTCCTCCTCGTCGACCAGCGCCACGATGATCTCGCCGGGGCTCGCCGTGTCGGCATTGCGGATGATGACCGTATCGCCGTCGAAAATGCCGGCCTCGATCATCGAGTCGCCCTTGACCTCGAGCGCGTAGTGTTCGCCGCCCATGATCATATCCGGCGGCACCGAGATCGAATGCGTCTGGTGCTGGATGGCGTCGATCGGCACACCGGCGGCGATGCGTCCCATCACCGGGATCGACACCGCGGAAACCGCATCGTCATTGCCGGCAGACATCGAACGCGACGACGAGCCCGGCTTGATCTGGCGGCCGAGACCGCCTTGCCCCACACCGCCTTGGCCGCCTTGTCCGAGACTGCCCTGGATGACGCTTGGCGAAAACTTCCTCGCCGCATTGAGGCCGGGCGCGATCGAGTCGGGCAGCCGCAGCACTTCCAGCGCGCGCGCCCTGTTCGGCAGCCGGCGAATGAAACCGCGCTCCTCGAGAGCCGTGATCAGGCGGTGAATGCCGGACTTCGAAGCGAGGTCGAGCGCCTCCTTCATCTCGTCGAAAGACGGCGGGATTCCGCTCTCCTTCAGGCGTTCATGGATGAACATCAGAAGTTCATGTTGCTTGCGCGTCAGCATCGCGGCCCCCACGGGTTCTGAAACCAGAATCGGAAAAAACAAACCCAGAACAAACACTATCTGTTCCAGTTGTGTTCCGCAACCATTTAAAGTTTAATGAATGTGTTGACGTTTTGTTCAGCATACGTCGGCGCGCGGCAGGCAGCCTGCGCTCGTTTGCCGGCAACGGTGTTGAACGAAGCCAAAGCGCTGAGGGTCGCGCCATCGGCTAGTTCACGCGTTGCCCGATCGCCGCTTCTTTTTCGGGTGCGGTTGCGCCGCATCAACCGCGCCGCCCGGCTCACTCTGGGCATAGACCTGCAGCGTGTAGCCGATGTGAACGGTCATCAGTGTTTTCGCGCGTTCGGCGTCGCGATCAAGGGCTGCTTCCATCAGTGCGGTGTGGTGTTCGATCGCCACGGCGTCGCGCAGGGCCTCCATGGCCTTCTGGTGTCCATCCTTGCGGCCGGCAGCCGCGCGCAGCGTCGGGGCCAGTCCCAGAAAGCGGTGATGGCGATGCAATTGGTCGGAGATCGTCGCATTGAAGCGCAGAAGCCAGCTGGATGTCGCGGCACTGAGCAGCGCCGCATGGAAGGCATCATGTTTTTCGTACCATGCATCGACGGTGTCATCCGAGGGATCGTCGAGAACGGACCCGCACCGTGAGAGACGATAATGGGTGGCAACGATCGCGTCTTCCCACTGACGGTCGCCCTTCTCGATCGATTCCACCAGCAAGGGCAGTTCGACCACCCGCCGTGCGCGCGCCAAGTCCTCGAGCTCCGCCCGAGAGACGGGAGCGACCGCAAACCCACGGTTGCTGATGGCCGTCACAAGCCGTTCGGCCTCCAGCCGCGACAGCGCCTCGCGCAGCGGCGTCCAGCCGATACCGTAGGTGCCGCGCAGCGTGCTCAGCTTCAACGGCGCGGCAGGCGCCAGCCGGGTCGCAAGAATATCGCGCCTGAGCAGCCGATAGGCCGCTTCCGTCTTCGAGGACTGCTCGTCATCCAGCATCGTGACCAATCCGACAGATTGCTCGGCTGATGATTATATATCAAAGCCTTTCATTGCGTAAATTATATATAATGTTTGACAGCTTCCGGAGGACCGCTCAAGATCGCCGGCATGTTTGGGCGGGCAGGCTCCGCCGAGTGCGTTTGTCCACGGAGGGCACCGGATCATGAGCATGACACCCGATCTCGCTGCAATCGAAGCGATGGATGCCGCTGATCCGCTGCGCTCGATGCGTGAACGCTTTGTCTTGCCGGAGGGCGTGATCTATCTCGACGGCAATTCGCTGGGCGCCGCGTCACCAGCCGTCTTCAGCGAACTGCAGCAGGCCGCGACGCGGGAATGGGCGCAGGATCTCATTCGCGCCTGGAACACCGCAGGCTGGTTCAACATGCCGGTGGAACTCGGAGATCAGCTCGGACGACTGATCGGTGCGGCCAACGGGCAGACGGTGGTCTGCGACACAACCTCGATCAACATCTACAAGCTGCTGCACGCCGCGCTCGGCATGCGGCCGGATCGGTCGGTCATCGTTGCCGAGGGCGACAGTTTTCCGACCGACCTCTATATGGCCGAAGGCGTGGCCTCGACCCGGCCGGGAACGCGGCTGCGGCTGGAGGGCGTCGACGCGACGGCAATCGAGGAGCTGATCGACGACAGAGTTGCCGTCATCCTGGTCAACCACGTCAACTACAAATCCGGCCAGTTGCGCGACATGGCGGCGCTGACGCGCAAAGCGCATGACGCCGGCGCGCTGATCATCTGGGATCTCTGCCACACCGCCGGCGCCTTGCCGGTCGAACTTGACCGTGCCAATGCCGATTTCGCCGTCGGCTGCACCTACAAATACCTCAATGGCGGCCCGGGCTCGCCGGCGTTCATCTACGCTGCCGCGCGCCACCATGGCGATGTCCACCAGCCGCTCAGCGGCTGGTGGGGCCATGCGCGGCCCTTTGCCTTCGAACAGGGCTTTGCCGTCGGCAGCGGCATCCGCCGCTTTCTGTGCGGAACGCAGCCGGTGCTGTCGATGCGGGCGCTCAAGGGCGCGCTCGATATCTGGAACGATGTCGACATGGCGGCGGTGCGCAAAAAGAGCATCGCGCTGACCGACCTGTTTATCCAGCTCGTCGAAGCCAGATGCGGCGCCTATGGGCTTGAACTGGAAAGTCCTCGCGACGGCAGCCAGCGTGGCAGCCAGGTGTCGTTCCTCCACCCGCACGGTTATCAGGTGATGCGCGCACTGATCGAACGCGGCGTGATCGGCGATTTCCGGGCGCCGTCGACCATCCGTTTCGGCTTCACGCCGCTCTATGTCGGTTACGGCGACGTCTGGCAGGCGGTCGAAGTGCTGGAGGATATTCTGCGCACCGGCGCCTGGCAGGACGCCCGCTTCGCGGTGAAGACCGCGGTTACCTGAAGCCGGCGCAATTCCAGGAAAAGTGTGACGTGGTTTTCCGGGGAAAAGCGCATAGCGCTTTCCCTTGGGAGTTGCGCCAAACAAAGAGCTCAGAGCCGGGTGCGAACCGTCCAGAGCTCCGGAAACAGCACGACCTCCAGCATCTTCTTCAGGTAGGAGGCGCCTGAGGTGCCGCCGGTGCCACGCTTCAAACCGATGATGCGCTCGACCGTGGTGACGTGGTTGAAGCGCCAGCGGCGGAAGTAATCCTCGAAGTCGACCAGCTTCTCGGCCAGTTCGTAGAGCATCCAGTAGCGCTGCGGGTCGCGGTAGACGGTTTGCCAGGCAACCAGCACTTCTTCGTTCTCTCCGCGCGTTTCGCGCCAGTCCGTGCGCCTAGCGTCGGCGCCTATGTCGAAGCCGTTGCGCGCCAACAGCAGCAGCGCCTCGTCATAGAGCGACGGCGTGGCCAGGATCGCTTCCAGTCTGTCCGTAAGTTCTGGCCGGTGCTTGTGCGGGCCGAGCATGGCGAGGTTGCGGTTGCCGGCCATGAATTCGATGGCGCGGTACTGCCAGGACTGGAAGCCCGAGGATTGGCCGAGCGCGTCGCGAAACTCGGTGTATTCGCTGGGCGTCATCGTGCGCAGCACGTCCCAGGCATTGTTGAGCTGCTCGAAGATGCGCGCGACGCGAGACAGCATCTTGAAGCTCGGTTCGAGGCGGTCGGCGCGGATCGCGCGGATCGCGGCGCCGATCTCGTGCAAGGCCAGCTTCATCCACAATTCCGATGTCTGATGCTGGATGATGAACAGCATCTCGTCATGGGCAGAAGACAGTGGCGTCTGCGCGTCGAGCACCTTCTCCAGGTGCAGATAGTCGCTGTAGGACATTCGCTCCTTGAACGACATCTGCGCGCCATCCGACGCCGGATCGTAGGGCTGGCTCAATTGCTCTTCTCCGCGCGCAACCGGAAGCGCTGGATTTTGCCGGTCTGGGTTTTGGGCAAGGCATCGATGAACTTTACCGAACGCGGATATTTGTAAGGCGCGATCGTTGCCTTGACGTGGTCCTGCAGGCGTTTGACGGCCAAAGCGTCCGGCGCCACGCCTTGCACCAGTACGATATGCGCCTCGACAATCTGGCCTCGCTCGCGGTCCTCGGCGCCGATGACAGCGCATTCGGCGACATCGGGATGCGAAAGCAACGCCGCTTCGACCTCGGGACCGGCGATGTTGTAGCCGGCGCTGACGATCATGTCGTCGGAGCGCGCGGCGAAATGGAAGAAACCGTCCTCGTCCTGGGTAAAAGTGTCGCCGGTGAGGTTCCAGCCGTCGCGGACATAGTCCTTCTGCCTGGCATCGGCCATATAGCGGCAGCCGGTCGGGCCGCGCACCGCCAGCCGGCCTGTCGAACCGCGCGGCAGCTCCCGCATCTCGTCATCGACGATGCGTGCCTCATAGCCGCCGACGGCTTTTCCTGTGGAGGCCGGCTTCATGTCGTCGAAACGGTTGGAGATGAAGATGTGCAGCATTTCGGTGGCGCCGATTCCGTCGAGGATCGGCTTGCCGGTCTTCTCGGTCCATTCCTCGAAAACAGGCGCCGGCAGCGTCTCGCCGGCTGAAACCGCGACGCGCAGCGAGGACAGGTCAGCACCTTCATCCATAGCCTTGAGCATGGCCCGATAGGCGGTAGGAGCGGTGAAGGAAATGGTCGCCCGGTAGGTCTCGATGATGTGGATCATGTTGGGCGGCGTCGCCTGTTCCAGCAGCGTCGCCGCGGCACCGAAGCGCAGCGGGAAGATGGCAAGCCCGCCAAGACCGAAGGTAAAGGCGAGGGGCGGGGAGCCGACGAAGATGTCGTCCGGCGTCACCTCCAGGATTTCGCGGGCGTAGGCGTCGGCGATGATCAGGAGGTCGCGGTGGAAATGCATCGTCGCCTTCGGCACGCCTGTGGTGCCGGAGGTGAAACCGAGCAGCGCGACATCGTCGCGGCCGGTGTTGACGGCGGTGAAGGTGACCGGCTTGTCGAGGGCGACGCGATCGAGTTCCGCGTCATGGTTGGCCGTGCCGTCGAAGCCGATGACCTGCTTGAGATACGCACTGCCCTTGGCGCAGGCGGTCATCTCGTCCATCAGCCTTGTATCGCAAAGTGCGATCGTGATTTCCGCCTTGTCGACAATCTTGGCGAGTTCGCCTGCACGCAACATCGGCATGGTGTTGACGACCACCGCGCCCACCTTGGTGGCGGCCAGCCAGCAGGCGACCATGGCCGGGTTGTTGGCCGAGCGGATCAGCACCCGGTTGCCCGGTTTGACGCCATAATTCTCGACCAGCGCATGGGCGAGCCTGTTGGTCCAGTCGGACAGTTCCTTGTAGGTACGGCGGCGGCCATTGCCGATCAGCGCGGTGTGGTCGCCAAAGCCTTTTTCGACCAGCCTGTCGGTCAATTCGACGCCGGCGTTTATGTGGTCGGGATAGCGGAAGCCGTCGAGCAGAAACTCCGGCCATTGATCCGGCGGCGGCAGGTTGTCGCGCGTGAATGTGTCGGTATGCGCTGATGGCCCAAGCATTTTTCGGCTGCCCCTGTCTGCCTCACGCCCATGGCTGAACAATCACAGGATCGCACCAGTCGAAATTTGTTTCAAGCCTAAAATGTTTTTAGGGTGGAGCATTGACGTCGCCTTTGCCGGCGGCCATTCCTGTCGACTGAACTGAAGTCATCTGGGAGGGTGCAGATGCTCGAACATCGTGTTGTCGATTGGGACAATGCCTACGCCAACGGCGACAACATCGCCGGCAGCAATCGCTGGCCTGCCGCGTGGGACGCACCGGCACAGGCTTTTCGCGACACGCTGTCGGCGGCCGGTCGGGCCAAGCTCGACATCGCCTACGGCGACAGCCCGCGCAACCGGCTCGATCTGTTCCTTCCTGATGCCATGCCCAAAGGACTCGTTGTCTTTATCCATGGCGGCTACTGGAAGGCATTCGACAAGAATCCCTGGTCGCATCTGGCCAAAGGCGCGGTCGCCAGCGGTTTWGCCGTGGCAATGCCGACTTACACGCTTTGTCCCGACATACGCATTTCCGGCATCGTCAGGGAAATAGCGGCGGCGATCGGCAAGGCGGCGACGATGGTCGGCGGGCCGGTGATCCTGACCGGGCATTCCGCCGGCGGCCATCTCGCCTCAAGGATGGTGACGACAACGACGCCTCTGGCCGCCGATGTGGCAGGCCGTGTGCGCAATGTCGTCTCGATTTCTGGCGTCCATGACCTCCGTCCGATCATGCGCACCGGCATGAATACGACATTGGCCATCGATGAAGCGGAAGCACTGGCCGAAAGCCCGGCGCTGCTGCGCCCCATGGAGGGCGCACGCATCACCTGCTGGGCCGGCGGCGGCGAGCGGGCGGAGTTCCTGCGCCAGAATGCGCTGCTCGCCAACATCTGGACCGGCCTCGGCGCCATGACCAGCACGGTGGTCGAGCCGGACCGGCATCATTTCAACATCGTCGACGGGCTTGCCGATCCAACACATCCGCTGACGCGGGCCTTGCTTGCGGAATAAAAACCAGTTTCATCTCTAAAATTAATGGTTTGGACGCTTGATCTTCAGCGTAGCATCAGCACGCGACACGCAGCGCCCACGGCTGCCGCCGGAGCGAAGGGCGCCCGCACGATCAGCCCGTTGGCGTCGGCCAGCATCCTCAGCATCGAGGAATCCTGGATGCTGAACGGCGTCGCCACCAGCTCGCCATCGTCTTCACGGACCACGGCGCGCACATAGTCCTGCCTGAGATCGTTGGCCGGCATTGCAGCGCCAAGTTGCGCCGGGCGGATGTCTTGCCGGTAGGTGCGGCCGCCGAGTTGCGCCAAAAGCGGCTTCAGGAACAGCTGCGAGCAGACCAGGCTCGCCACCGGGTTGCCGGGCAGGCCGATGCATCTGATATCGCCGAGCCGTCCGAACATCAGCGGCTTGCCCGGGCGCATGGCGAGCTTCCAGAAGTCGAGCGTCATGCCTTCGCCGGTGAGCACATCGTGGACGAGGTCGTGGTCGCCGACCGAGGCGCCGCCGAGCGTGACGATGGCGTCGGCTTTCGCCGCGACCGCCTTTTTCACCAGCGCTGCAATCGCTTCCTTGCGGTCGGCGGCGATGCCGAGATCGAGCGCGCGGGCGCCGACAGACTGCGCGGTGGCAGCGACGCCATAGGCGTTGGAGGAAATGATCTGGTCGGGACCAAGCGCGCTGCCCGGCGGCAGCAATTCGTCGCCGGTGGCGATGATGGCGACCAGCGGCCGTTGCACCACGTTCAGGGTCGGGTGATTGGCCGATGCCGCCAGCGAGAGTGCGGCCGGATCGAGCACGCGGCCTTTCTCCAGCAGGACATCGCCTTGCGCAAAATCCAGACCGCGGCGGCGGATGTTGCGTTCCTTCGCCGTCGGCTCGGTCACCTCGATCTGGCCGCCGCCGAGATCCCGCACATTCTCCTGGATGACGATGGTGTCTGCGCCTTCAGGCAGCGGCGCGCCGGTGAAGATGCGCACGGTCTGCGCCTTGCCGACAGTGCCGTCAAAGCCGCGCCCGGCGGGCGCCATGCCGATCACCGAAAGCCGCGCCGGGGCGGATGCTACGTCCTTCGCCCGCGCGGCGTAGCCGTCCATGGCAGATGCATTGAAAGGCGGCTGAGTACGCAGCGCCACGACAGGCTCCGCCAGCACCCGGCCGGCCGCGTCCGCCAGCGCGACGCTTTCACCCGGCAGCGGCACAGCGCCTTCCAGCAGGCGCTCCAGCGCCTCAGCGACCGGAACCAGGGCCATTTACGAACCCGCCTTGTAGTCGCCGGACTTGCCACCGGTCTTTTCTACAAGCCTTATGCCGGAAATCACCATGGCGCGGTCGGCCGCTTTGGCCATGTCGTAAATGGTCAGGCATGCGACCGAAGCAGCGGTCAGCGCCTCCATTTCGACGCCGGTCTTGCCGGTGACGCGGGCGAGCGCGGTGACCCTGAGGCCGGGCAGGGCCGTGTCCGGCTCGATGTCGACCGACACCTTGGTCAACAACAGCGGATGGCAGAGCGGGATCAATTCATGTGTTTTCTTGGCCGCCATGATGCCGGCAATGCGCGCTGTGCCCAGCACATCGCCTTTCTTGGCATCGCCGTCGAGGATCATCTTCAGGGTTTCCGGCCGCATCGAGACAAAGCCTTCGGCGATCGCCGTGCGTGTCGTCTCTTCCTTGTCGCCAACATCGACCATGTTGGCCTCGCCCTTGGCGCCGAGATGGGTGAGGGCGGCTGCCATCTCAGGCTACCTCGGCCTTCGCCTTGCCTGTCAAAAGCAGGCGCGTCGCCGCCGCCACATCCTGTTGCCGCATCAGGCTTTCGCCGACCAGGAAGGTGCTGATGCCGGTCTTTTGCATCCTGAGGCAATCGTCGTGGGTGAAAATTCCGCTCTCGCTGACCAGCAAGCGGCCACCCGGCACCATCGACGCCAGCCGCTCCGAGGTTCCAAGGCTGGTCTCGAATGTCCTCAGATTGCGGTTGTTGATGCCGATCAGCTGCGACGACAGTTTTACCGCGCGCTGCGTCTCGGCCTCGTCATGCACCTCGATCAGTGCATCCATACCGAGTTCGAATGCGGTCGCTTCCAATTCGCTGGCCAGGGCATCGTCGACGCTGGCCATGATGATCAGGATAGCGTCGGCGCCCCAGGCGCGCGCTTCGTAGACCTGGTAAGGGTCGAACAGGAAATCCTTGCGCAGCGCGGGCAGCGACACAGCCTTGCGCGCATTGGTCAGAAATTCCGGCGCGCCCTGGAAGGACGGCGCATCGGTCAGCACCGAAAGACAGGCGGCGCCGCCTTTCTCATAGGCCTGCGCCAGTGCCGGCGGATCGAAATCGGCGCGGATCAAGCCTTTGGACGGGCTCGCTTTCTTGATTTCGGCGATCAGGCCGAAACTGCCCGATCTGCGCTTCGCTTCAAGCGCCCTCAGAAAGCCACGCGGCGCGTCGGCATCCTTGGCCCGCGCCTTGATCTCGGCCAGCGGTACCCGCGCCTTCGCCGCCGCGATCTCGTCGCGCTTGTAGGCCTCGATCTTGCGCAGAATGTCAGCCACGGCCTATCCGTTCGAAATCTCGACCAGCCTGTCGAGCACGCCAAGCGCCCGGCCGCTGTCGATGGCTTGCGCTGCCGCCGCCATGCCGTCGGCAAGCGTTGTCGCCTTGCCGGCCACCACCATGCCGGCGCCGGCATTCATCAGCACCGTGTCGCGATAGGCGCCGGCCGCGCCGCCCAGCATGTCGCGCAACGCGTTGGCGTTGTAGGCGGCGTCGCCGCCGCGCAACTCATCCTTGGTGTGACGCTGCAAGCCGACCGCTTCCGGGGTGAGCGTGAAATGGCGGATCTCGCCGCCGGCCAGTTCCGCAACCTGCGTCTCGCCTGTGGTGGTGATTTCGTCATAGCCATCGCCATGGACGACCCAGGCATGGTCTGTGCCCAGCGCCTTCAATGTCTCGGCCACCGGCACGATCCATTCCGGCAGGAACACGCCGACCATCTGCCGGCTGACGCCGGCCGGATTGGACAGCGGTCCGAGCAGATTGAAGATGGTGCGGGTGCCTAGCTCGACGCGGGTCGGGCCGACATGTTTCATCGCCGGATGATGCGCCGGCGCGAACATGAAGCCGACGCCGGCCTCATGGATACAGCGGCCGATCACCTCCGGCGGGATATCGATCTTGACGCCGAGCGCAACCAGCACATCGGCAGCGCCTGTCAGCGACGACAGGCCGCGATTGCCATGCTTGGCCACCGGCACGCCGCTGCCGGCGATGACGAAGGCGGACGCCGTCGAGATGTTGACCGAGTGCGAGTTGTCGCCGCCGGTGCCGACAATGTCGATAGCGCCTTCAGGGGCTTCGACGCGCAGCATCTTGGCGCGCATGGTGGCGACGGCGCCGGAAATCTCGCTCACCGTCTCGCCGCGCACGCGTAGCGCCATCAGGAAGCCGCCGATCTGGCCGGGCGTCGCGTCGCCCGACATGATAATGTCGAAGGCTTCGCGCGCTTCCTCAAAGGTCAACGCGCTGCCGGTGGCGACCTTGGCGATATGGATCTTCAGGGTGCTCATGGGGCCAAGACGTTCATTGAGCCAAGCCGTTCATTGGGCAAGAGCTTGGGCAACGGCGGCCTGGTCGACGCTGACGGCGTATTGCGTCTGCAACTGTGCCACCAACTGGTCGAGCAAATCGTCGGACATGCCTTGCGTGAAGGATTTCTGCGCGTCGTCGGGCACCGAACTGGCGTCGGCTCCGGCCGGCTCGAACACTTCGGCCACCTTGAACAGAATCTGGCCTTCGCCGGTGGGCGAGGGGATCAGCCCGATGCCGCCTTCGCCGACACCGAACATCGCTGCGGCGCCGTCCTTGCCGAAATCGACGTCGTCGGCCTCGCGCTTCACGCCGCGCTTGGTCTGCTTTTCGAGTTTCAGCTCGCCCGCGATGACGTCGAGCGTGGCGCCAGCCTTGAGGCGCTTTTCGAGCTCGTCAGCCTTGGCGGTCAGCCGCTTGGTCGTTTCCTCTGTCGTCCAGTCCGCCACCACCCTCTGGCGAACCTCGTCCAGCGTGCGGTCGCGAGCCGGCGTGATCGATGTCAGCTCGTAGAACACGAAGCCATTGTTGGTCGTGGTCAGAGCTTGATTCTCGGTGTTGGGTTCGGCCTCGAACACCGCCTTGATCAGGTCCGGCGATGCCGGCAGGTCCTTGATGATGGTTCCATCCGGCTTGAGGCCGGTGCGGTCAATGGCCTCGACGGTGACGTCCTTGAGCTTCAGCTTTGCGGCGGCTTCGGCGAGCGTGCTGCCGGCGGCGCGGGTGTCTTCGTAATTGTCGTGCACGTCGAGCAGGATGCGGCTTGCTTCGCCCAGCGCCAGATCCTTGCGGATCTGGTCCGACACTTCGGCCAGCGGTTTCACCACTTCCGGCTTGATCTCGGTAACGCGCAAAAGCACCGGGCCGAACGTACCCTGGACGACCGGGCTGACTTCGTTGACGGCAAGCGCGAATGCGGCATCGGCGACCGCCTTGTCGCTGATCTTGTCCTTGGAGAGCGTGCCAAGCAGCGTGTCGGCCTGGGTCTTGCCCTGCGCGATAACGATCTTGTCGAAGGTGGCGCCCGTCTTCAGCGAATCGGATGCTGCCTTGGCGGCATCCAGCGTCGGAAACACCAGTTGTTCGATGGTGCGCATTTCCGGCGTGGTGTAGCGCCCCTTGTTCTTGTTGTAGTCATCGCCGACCTGTTGGTCGGTCACGGCGCTGACATCCATGATGTCTTCAGGCTCGAGCCGGACATAGGAGAATTTGCGGTATTCAGGCGCCGCGTAGGTTTTCTTGTTGGCCTCGAAATAGGCCTGAAGCACGCTGTCGGATGGCGCCTCGATCGGCTCGACCAGCGCCTTCGGCAAGGTCAGATAGTCGATGGTGCGGTCTTCGCCGCGATAAAGCGCGACCGCCTTGAAGAAGGTGTCCGGAGCCTTGAGGCCGTCCGAAACCGCCTCGACGATCTGCTGGCGCACCGCCACCTGGGACCGGTTCTTGAGATAGTCCTCCGGCCGCATGCCGAGTTCGCGCAGCCGCGATTCGAACAGCCGGCGGTCGAACTGGCCATTCGGGCCCTGAAAGGCGGGTTCCTGGCGCGTCAATTCGGCCAGCTTGTCCTTGGAGAAGCCGAGCCCGAGCTTGCGCGCCTGTTCGTCGAGAACGGCGCCCGACACTAATTGCGCCAGAACCTGGTTGTCGATGCCATAGGCCTTGGCCTGCTCGCGGCTGATGCGCTGGCCGATCTGCTGCTGCAGCATATTGATCTGGCGATCGTAGGCGAGGCGGTATTCGGTGATCGACACGGTGGTGCTGCCGGCGGTTATGACCGCGTGATGGCCGGCCAGGAAGCCGCCCGCCAAGCGGGTGGTGACGCCCCAGGCGGCAAAGCTTGCCACCAGCAGTAACAGCAGGGTCTTCGCGACCCAGGTCCCCGCCGCGCTTCTCAGAATACCAAGCATTGTTACTTCCGATTTTTCCGCACTTTCGTGTGCGCCCGAGTCTGAAACAAGCGCAATAGCGCCCTTCCGGCTCACTGTCGATTGCTTTGTGGCCTGATTTTGATAGGGAGGGCGGGACCCCAATGTCGCCCGGAGAACCAGATCCCATGACGCCAGGAATTCGACCGCTTGTTGCCGGCAACTGGAAAATGAACGGCACCAGCGCCTCGCTGAACGAGCTCAGGATGATCGGCAACGGCTTCATGAGCGGCCTCGACGCCGAGACCGAAGCATTGGTCTGCGTGCCCTCGACCTTGCTGTCGCGCGCGGCCGAAATCCTCTCGCGCACGCCGGTGCGGGCCGGTGGCGAGGATTGCCACATCAAGGAGAGCGGCGCCTTCACCGGTTGTGTCTCGGCCGAGATGTTGAAAGACGCCGGCGCCAGCCATGTCATAGTCGGCCATTCCGAGTGCCGGGAACAGCGCAACGAGGACGATGCGATCGTCCAGGCCAAGGCCTCGGCCGCATGGCGCGCCGGACTTGTGGCCATCATCTGCATCGGCGAGACCAAGGCCGAGCGTGAAGCGGGCGCCGCGCTCGACGTGCTGTCGCGCCAGGTCGCCGGCTCGGTGCCGCCCAGCGCGACGCCAGCCAACACCGTCATCGCCTACGAGCCGGTATGGGCGATCGGCACCGGCCTGACACCGACCGCCGCCGACGTGGCCGAAGCGCATGCGCATATCCGCGAAAAACTGTCGGAGGGGCTGGGCGCCTCGGTGGCCGGCAAGATCCGCATCCTCTATGGCGGCTCGGTCAAGCCATCCAATGCGGTCGAACTGCTCGGCGTCAAAAACGTCGACGGCGCGCTCGTCGGCGGCGCTAGCCTTAAGGCGGCGGATTTTCTCGCCATTGCCGAGGCCTACCAGAATATCGCCTAGGAGCCTGTCCCCGTATTTGGGTGTGGAATGAGCGGTCGGCGGCGGGCTGCGCCTAGACAGCTGGATTACGGCGTGATTCTTTGGGGCATGAGCAAGACGTTTCGCCCCTGGCTGATCGATCAGCCGCAGCTGTTTCCGGCCT